>CAZAHL010000241.1:0-11296 GCA_964484845.1 uncultured Chryseolinea sp.
AAAAGAACGGATCAAAAAACTGTTTCCGCCCAAATGGCAAAAGCTGTTTGGAGAGTTTGCCGGCGTGGTGGGATCACGATTCCACTTGACTTTAAAGTCAGGAGACCGCGTTTATCATCGGTACCTTCTAAAGAAAATTGCCTAGCTATTTCCTGGTAGGATCAATGTTCCATTGCGCATTCTAATTTCTTTCTTCTAGGAATGGTCAAAAGGCCCATATGCCGAGCCTTTTAGAACTATTAAAATAAATAACTAAAATACCGGTTCCATTATTCCTTCCTCATGGATATAGGAATTGCTATGAACACTCCCCCGCCGGAAAGAGGAAACTAGTGAAGCGTTATCCAACACGCCTTCTACATAAACGTTCTCGTCACTCTAATTCAACTAAATATGATCAGACTAGCGCTTGCCATTGGGTTCCTAAGTGTATTTGCTTTAGTAGGCTATGCCTTGGTTCTACTTTTAACCGATTATTTTTCTAAAAAAAACAAAACTAAAAACGATAACCAATAAAAACATGTTACCAACTACAATCCCAAAAAAACCAATCTTCCTTGCTGTATTTGCCATTATTGCACTCATACTATTTCTAATCATCAATCCTTTTTCGTGGAACGATGCTGGGAATAGAACCGTGGTAGAAAGAACGAACGGTGAACAAATTGTACAAATTGCTCCTGGAATATTTTATGCAGGCTTCTTTGCAAAAGAAAAAGAATGGCCTAACCAGATCTCCGTTACCTATCAGGAAGCTAGTGCGAAACTTGAACTGGAAGACAATGGAATTGAAGTAGGTCAAATTATGATTCGATTCAGTGATGCTACAACGGCCAATGTTAAAGGTATTACACAATTCATACTTCCCTCTGATGAAAAGGAGATGATATTAATTCACAATACACACAGAACTCCTCAATCTTTAGTGGTGAAGAGATTGGCTCCCTATACGAAGGAATGTTTACAGTCTTCCGCACAATTGATGAGCAGTGAAAAGCACTACGGCGGTGGACGTGCCCAAATGGCGCAGGATTTTATGGATCAGTTAAAAGAAGGCGTATACCTGCTTAAGACTGAAGAAAATGTAGTATACGATTCGTTAGAAGCTGAAAAGAAAAGAGTTTACCAAACAGAAATTCAGATCGATAAAAAAACGGCCCTGCCAAAACGTAAACTCTCTTCCATTAAGGAGTACGGCATCACGGTAGCGGATGCTGCCATCACGGATGTGGATTATGAAGATAAGGTGGATCAAAAATTAACTAAGATCATAGATGCGGTAACTAAGTCTTCTATTTCTAAGCAAGAATTAATGACTGCGCAGCAACAAACCCTTACCGCCAAAGCAAAGGGTGAGCAAGCGCTTGTTGAAATTGAGTATCAGCAAAAGCAAGAACAAACAAAGCAGGTGGTTGAAGCAGAGACAAAGGTAAAGGTGGCCGAACAAGATAAGCTTCAGCAGAAAATAGCTTATGAAGGGGCTATCCTCGAAGCTAAAAAGATCAAGGAATTGGCCGATGCGGAAGCTTATGCCAAATCGAGGATCATGCAGGCGGACGGCGCGTTGGAAATGAAGCTAAAAGCGCAAGTAGAGGTTCAACGTGTTTGGGCTGATGCTTTCAGCAAATATACGGGTGCCGTTGTCCCTCAATTTCAAACAGGTGGTGGAGCGGCAACAAATGGAGCATTAAACTTTATGGAGATTATGACCGCAAAAACAGCGAAAGATTTTGCCCTTGATTTGAAGAACAAGGCAAACTAAATCAGGAGTGATCGACAAAGGATAGACTAAGGGCGGATTTTTTCCGCCCTTTTGTTTTGGAGATGTGATAAACAACAGATGAATCAGGGAAATGGCTATCCAATTCTGGGAAGGTTTCAGCGTTAAATAGTGCTTTTTATAGGGATTTGAGGGTATCTGTCCGTGGCACGGAATTGATATAAGTATATCGAAACCAATTATAAACTTTATGAAACCTATTTTCCTGATGTATTTTTCGCTTATAGTCGTTACCAGCCTGATCTTTGCCGTTGTCTATGTTTCCTTCACGGATCTAGTTGAATCAAATCCAGAACCATTTTCAATTGGCATGGTGGTCATTCTTTTAGTAGGTATGTATGGAATGATGGATAACATTATTTCTAATACCACTGCCAATAGTCAAAAACTATACGAATAATTTTTTAAACCTGGTTTGGAGCCCATTTTTTAAGATAGCCGCTGAAATCAGCGGCTATTTTTGTTTGTACTCAGACCCTAACCATGAAATGTCGAGGTCTGATCCAAGCGTACCTGCCCGCATAACAGTGTATGTTAGTGAGACCGAATTCTTCAGATTCCTGTTATATGCTTTAAGGGCCAAGCAATTTCTTATTAACCACCTAAAACTTGATCTCCGAGAATATACTTTACTACCTTCACATTGCTCAAATCGGATCTCATGCAAAAATTCATTCCATTAACCCTCCTCGTAATAGCATTAACCTCGGCTTCGGCAAATGCTCAGTCCAAAAACCTTTTTAACGGTAAGAACTTAAAAGGTTGGCATATCGACATTCCTGACATGGATAAGGACAAATCCCTGAAAAGTCCTTTCATTGTCCGCAACGGCCTGCTGGTTAGCTTGGGAAAGCCTGAAGGCCACCTGATCACCGATAAGATGTACCAGAACTACCGGTTGGAGGTTCAGTACCGGTTTGTGGCAACACCTGGGAATTGCGGTATTCTGGTCCATGCTTCCAAACCCAGAGCTCTTTACGGAATGTTTCCTAAATCTATAGAAGTACAGTTAATGCATGAAAATGCAGGTGATTTCTGGTGCATAGTCGAGGATATTCGGGTTCAGGATATGGAGGCCAAACGGGGTCCGAAGGAGAAATGGGGAACTACCGAAGATAAGTTGCGACGGATAATCAACCTCACTGATGGTTCGGAAAAACCACTCGGAGAATGGAATAACATCAAAATTGAGTGCCTTAATACTTCCATTAAAGTTTGGCTAAATGGCGACCTGATTAACCATGGATTTGATTGTACTACCCAAAAGGGTCAGATCGCTTTACAAGCCGAGGGCGCAGAGGTAGAATTTAAACACGTGCTATTGACTCCAATAAAAAAGTTGAGTGATTAAAGAAAGAATTATGATTGCAAAGTCACTTTTTAGAGTTTTGTCTAAGATCAATAAGGCAATTCTTCCTCGGTACAGCAAACGCGATTTTACAAAACTATCGAAGCTTGACAGGGCATTGGTCGCCTATCGTTATTGGGTAACCCTTCATAGCATCGCGTGAATAAAAGACGACACTTACAATCAATTTTATTAATCCAGGGAGGTGGTAGTATCGTCGACGTTAGAACTGGATGCGTGCGTAGTATTTTGACTATCCTCCTGAACGAAAGCCTGCGAAGCTTGCTTCTTGCTTACTCTGCTGGTCAAACGTTCATTGGAGTTGGGGACATAGGCGTAGTCCATTTTCTGGATAGCATTTCCAAGAGCTTCTAACTTCATCAAGTTTGAAGAAATTTCATCCGCAATTTTAGAATATGGAACACCCGTTACAGCAAAGCCAATGAGTTCTCCTTGGCTACCATATACATGAGAGTACATCAATTGCGGAAATTTTTGGTGGGCATTGTATAATGTGTTTGCTAATTCGTTGATGGAATTGACAGTCTTAAGATAGTCACCTTGTGAATTGATGGAATAAAGTGGGTTAACTGAAGGGTTCGTTTTAGCATCCTGCGCGAACATATTAAAGCTAGCCAATAAGCCTGCAAATATACCAACTGCAACTAAAAGGGTTTGGCGAAGTGAGGTTTTCATTCTTTTCGGGGTTAAAATCTTCAAAAGGGGATGTAAATTCTATGCCAATAAAGGAACCCCATTTTTTCCGATGGAATAATGACCTGCGTCGTCAAAACTGTAGATTCTTCGACACGCGGATTGAGAAGTGAAGAAAATACACTCGTTTTAGGATTAAAATTCCCTTTTTGGTACCAAAAAGACTGAAAAACAGGAGGAAAAGAGGAAGGGAAATCAGAGAACCGGCAACGTTTGCTAATCGGGAGATGTTTGAGTTGCCGTCGATAACATTTACCTGTCTCTTTCTACTTCTTTATCTATATCTTTCCCTAATAGATTATATTCATGAGGACATTATTTCGATCTTTCATCCTGGCCATTTTAATTCCTTCTTTCCAAGATGTCAATGGCCAAACACTACCGGTTGAAGCTCCAACTTTGGTGCTCAATCATATCGCCATGTATGTATATGATTTGAAAAAGAGCACGGCTTTCTATGAAAACGTATTGCGCCTGAAACAAATACCCGAGCCCTTCCATGACGGCAGACATACGTGGTTCACAATGGGGGCTGCGGGTAATCTTCATTTAATTCAAGGTGCTCCCAATGATATCAAGCGTGATAAGAATGATCATTTGTGTTTTAGCGTAAAATCCATTGACGAGTTTATTTCCAATCTTGACAAGCAAAAAATTGAATACACCAATTGGCCTGGAAATGCTAAATCACCTACGGTCCGGGTAGACGGTGTAAGACAAATTTATTTCGTTGACCCAGACGGACACTGGATAGAAATCAATGACGACTTTCCTAAATAGTTGACGGGATAACAGAACAGACTATTTATCCACAATAAGCCCTTCCTTAGGCACCCACTTATCATACTCCATATAGTAAGCAGTGTTTTTTGCAATTTCTTCACCTTTTAATTTCGCCACCAGGTGAAGTGCTCCATCAATTCCTGCAGAAATTCCCGCTGTGGTGATAATCTCACCGTTGTCTACAAATCGAACATCTGACAAAATTTTTGCTTTCGGAAATTCTTTTCTCAAGTTGTCAATGCTTGAGTGAAAAGTGGTTGCCGATTGATTGTCTAATAGCCCTGCTTTGCCTAAAATAAAAGCGCCTGTACATACTGAAAAATAATAACTGGGCTTGCGCGTTTTTACCCAGGCTATCACTTCAGGATCATTAGATGCTTGATCGGCATTGCCCCCAAAGAAAGCAAGGATGTCCGACTGGGGCGCATTCTTTATATCATAATCAGGCATCACTTTTAAAATTCCTTGTGATGTAATAAGACCTTTAGTTTTAGAAACGGTAAAAATCTGAAATCCAGCATACGAAAAAACTTCCATAGGACCAGCAAAATCAAGTACCTCCACACCATCCTGAAGGTAGAAGCATATGCTCAATTTTTTGGCACTCATACTTTTTTTTCTTTGTTCACCTGTTTGTTTAGTCAACACCATTCCACAGTGTTCACACGTACCTGGTTTGGCAAAAGTCAATTTATCACATTGATTATCACACGGTGGACAATAGTATGCTACTTCATTCTTCGTTGATGATTGCTGCCCTTGCAACCAGAATGCGCTCGCCAGCATAGCCATAATCATTATTGTTTTCTTCATACCATTTTTGAAGCTAAATTAAGTCAATGTTAATACACGGAACAGGACAATGAGGCGCAGGATCAGGACAACATATATGCAGAAGGCAGCATACCGGTGTGCTTCTTAAAAAGTTGACGCAATTGGTTTGTACTTTGAAACCCGCATTCATTGGCAATCATTTCTATTTTGTTATTTTCTTTTAATAATTGCACGGCATGTTCAATGCGCAGCTTTTCCAGGTATTGTCCAATAGTAATGCCCGTGATTTCTTTAAACAGCCTGGCTAAGTGACGTGAGCTGGTATTCGCTTTTTCAGCAAGGTGTTCCATCGTAAATTTTTCATGGAAATGGTGCATCAACCATTCCTGCACAGTGTGAATTCTATCATCCAGGTGATTTCGGTATTGTAGAAAAATGCTGAGCTGTGGATCGTTTGCTTCGCGACGAAAATAGATGACTATTTCCCTGGCAATTTTAGAAGCGAATAAAGAACCGTACCACTTCTCCAAAATGTAAAGAGCCAGATCAATGCCCGATGCCACACCCGCACTTGTAAAAAGATTGTCGTTCTCTACGAATAATCGGTTGTTAATAACATTTATATTTTTATATCGCTGCTGAAATTGTTTGATGTATTTCCAATGTGTCGTGCATCCTTTTCCCTCTAACAAACCCGCCTCTGCCAGTAAAAAAGCACCGGTACATACGGAACAAATCGTGGCGCCATTTGCATATTGCGCACGAGTCCATTCCAAAAAATCTTTCGCTAATGAAAGAAATTGAGTATCACTTAGCAGCGCAAATTCAAGTCCTGGAATGAATACGATATCCCCTTTCTTAAGGGATATTTGATTAAAATGAGAGAGATGTGAGAATTGAACTCCACAACTGCTGGTTATTTCAGGACGCCGTCCATGGATTGAAATAAACTCTAATGTAAGAGGTGCACCTTCTTCGATCGCTTCATAAAATACCTGGGCAGGACCGCCGAAATCAAGCAAATGAACTTTGGGTGGAACTGCAAATACAGCCAGCGCTTTTTTAATTGTTGTGTTCATTAAATAACAAATGATTGAGGTAATAACGTTTTATTATTTTGACCGACCATACGATCAATAAGAAGATTGTTCTAGGTTATCTATTATGGGGTAAGCCCGATTTCTTCAAACTCCTATGGATGAACTCAACCGATTTTGTAATTTCACTTCTTCCAAAATCATTTGTCTAAATATAACTGTATGAAAGAAATACTCATCCTTGTTCTGGTTTTGAATGTAACAAACATTACCGCACAATCCTTGAAATCGGTATTATCAGCGCAATTAAAAACCACCCACGATAAAGAAGACTGGTTCGTCCCGATAAGCAAAGCCCTTGAGGGAGTTACCGCCGAGCAAGCCGTGTGGAAAGACGGAAGCGGAAATCATTCTATTGGCCAATTGGCTAATCACATTCTATTTTGGAATGAACGTCAGCTGCAAAAATTCAAAGGAGAAAAAGAGACACCTTTTAATGGCAACAACGAGGAAACATTCAATTCTTTCGACAAGGCAACATGGATCCAAACCGTTAAAAAATTAGATGCCGTTTTAACTGAGCTTGAAAAGATAGTAGAGAATGCGGATGAATCGTTCCTTAAATCCTGGGCTGAAACCATTTCGAATATTAGCACGCACAATGCCTACCATACCGGTCAAATTATTTTTGTTCGAAAACTTCAGGGATCCTGGAATGTTAAGAAATAGTAAAGCAGTCTGCATCAGATAACGGTTAACATAAAGCTGTTTCGCATACTTCATCAATAAATATGAAAGAGCTTTTTCTACTGAGCGGCCTGGGTACAGATAAGCGCATTTTTGATTTTCTGGATTTAACTGGATATAATGTTCACCATGTGATTTGGATAAAGCCTGGTGTTAAACAATCTCTTGCTGATTATGCAAAAATGCTTTTGCCCCAAATCACAAAACAAAAGCCTATACTCGTGGGTGTGTCATTTGGGGGGATTATCGCATTGGAAATCGCAAAGCTCATTGACGTTGAAAAAATCATTCTAATATCCTCGGCGAAAACATCTGCCGCCATACCCACCTACTTCAAAGTCATGGCGAGGCTCAAGCTGCAAAGGCTAATGCCTCCAAGCGCTATAAAAAAGCCCAATGAGATACTTTTCTGGCTATTTGGTATTGACAGCGAAGAGCATCGGAACTTGTTAACATCCATCATGGAGGACACAGATGAAATATTTTTCTCTTGGGCAATTGAAACTATTACCCGTTGGCAACACGACGCTGTGGTAGACCGTGTTATCCAAATCCACGGAACAAAAGATAGAATTTTAAGCTTTCAAACTGCGGATTTCATTGTTAAAGGGGGAGGCCACTTTATGGTAGTATCACGTGCCAAGGAGATTAGCGATATCATCAAAAATGTGATCCAATAACCATCTTAGACTAAGCTCGTCGGCCTCAACGCCAAAACTCTATTTACCAGCCCAATAATCAATGACAGTAACTTTGTCTAAATGAGGTTTCAATACTTCTACAAACGACTTATGATCAGGATGCACCAGATAAGTATCTCGATCCTTATCGCTGGAAAAAGTCACCAAGAAACAATGCGTTAATCCTTGATTGAGATTTTCCGGACTTGTATTTTTTCCCCACTCAAAATCTTTGATCAACGAAATCTTGCCAGCCAAAGCGGCAAAAGCCTGTTCAACTTTTTTCACATCATCAGCTGTTGAACTGTCCTTAAATTTAAAAAGGACTACATGTCGGAGCGCTTTTGAATCGGTTTTGGTTTGAGCTTGCGAGAAAGATGTTGAGAGCATAATAAGAGACGTCACTAAAAGTAAAGTAATTCTTTTCATATAATTTTTTAGCTTAATAAAACATCAGCGGCAACAATTGTATTAGCCGTTCGAAAGTACTGCAAATTATTTATATCCCCAGTTTTTCATGACCTCAAGGTTCTCCTTCATGCAAGCAAGGGGTGTTTTACCCTGATACGATTCCTGTTCAATTATAAAATGTTTTGTGCCAGCCGACTTTCGACCGAGATCAATTACGTCTTTGACATTCACGATGCCTGATCCTAAAACCGTACTCTCATATTTTTCATTTCCTTCTTTACTTGCTATCTCATCTTTTACGTGCATCGATTCAAACCTGCCAGGGTATTGCTTAACGATTTCAATGGCTTTAGCACCTCCATTGTATAAGTTACCAATGTCAAGTTGCTGAATGACTGTTGAAGGGTCTGTATTCTTAAGCATTATATCATAGACAGTAACGCCGTCTAGTTTTTCACTAAATTCAAAAGCATGATTGTGATATCCGAACTTCATTCCAGATTTTTTACACAATGCACCTGATTTGTTAAACACCTCCATGAACTGTTTCAAATCATCTCCGGTTTTCCTTAGTTCCTTGTCTAGGGAAGGACTAATCACAAACTCCTGACCGACCGTTGCAGCATCCTCTACGGTGTACTTCCATATATCTGTAAAATCTTTTTTTGATGCGTCCCAATGCTTGCTGGCAAGCACCGTATGGCCGCTCGGCATTTTCATTCCTAAGTCATCCAATATTTTCTTGAACTCCTTGGCCCCATAGCCATAAAACTTCCGATCCACATAGTTTGCATGTTCAACATACTTATACCCGATCTCTTTTAGTTGCTTGAGTGTTCCTAATGGATCGCTTTTCATTTCGTCACGTACGGAATACAACTGCAATCCAACCAGTTGCGATACGGCTTTCGCTGCAAAAAGTGACCTCGTGAGTGCGGAGGTAGTTAATAATGTTAAAGCTCCTTTTTTTATAAAATTCCTTCGGGAAGTATGCATGGCGGTGGTTAGTTAGTGAGCGTTATAAAGTTAGTATTTTTATTCAATTACCTTTCAATCAGTCAATGCTGTTTGATAGGCGGTTTCATATTGCTTTATTAAATGAGACCAGTCAAAAAGAAAAGAGTTATTTTCAACATTCGTTCGTTGCAGGATTCGCTCGCGTCTTGATTGTTTCAAAAAATTATACATCACGTCTGTAAGTTGGGTGGCCGACCAATCGAACGTCTTCTTCCCACGCTCAATAACATGCAGTCCGTATTCCTCATGTTCCGGAATATGATGTAATAAATAATCGCCAAATCCCGAAAGATCGCTTGTAATTGAAGGTACAGCGCTGGCCATGCATTCCAGCGGCGTGTATCCCCAGGGTTCATAATAACTCGGAAAGATCCCCAAGTGACAACCGCGTACGAACTGAATGTAATCCATTCCAAAAAGTGGATTGCTCGTACTAATGAAATCCGGGTGATACACAATTTTGACATTATCATCCGGGTTATTTAAAAGTTTTTTTGCCTGAATCGCACTCAGTATCTCATCATTCTCTTCGTTGATCAACCTGTGCGTAACGATGAGCGGGTTTTTTTTTGTCTTCCAGGATTGGATAGTTCGTCGATATCGAAGTTTCCAATACTCATCCACAAAATCATTTAAATCGGGCAACTGGTTTTCGTTTCGAACCGTACTCTCATAAAATAATCCTCGGCCAACTTGTTCTTGAATGGCCTTGCAGGTTTCCGAAATCTCTTGCATCATCGCCTTTGACTGTAAAACCTCCGGTCTAATACTATAAAAATCACGCTTCGTTACGAAAAACATAACTACGGTAACTTCGGATTTTTCTTTCTTTAATCTCTGGTTTAGACGATAAAGCGCTTCGAGTGTCAAATCAAATCCTTTATTCTTGAATTCGTACCTTCCGGACGTGAAAAAGTACAACGTCTTATCTAAATCAAACGAGTAGGATTGAAAGAAATGCGCCATAACAAATCGGTGGATTTCTTCCTTAAATAGAACGTGCTGATTTTGAAATTCATGCAAAATTTCAAAACGTTCGATATTGAGCCCATTGGGTAAGATAACGTCGGGTTTACGTTTTAGCAGATGCTTACATTCCCGGGCGGTCACTTCGCTCACCGTGGTTAATACATGAGCATATTTCGCCGATGCGTATTCGATTCGCGCTTCTGCTTCAATACCAAATTTTTTTGCTTCATCTTCCCACTTGAAAAATGGCAAGTGCGCATAAAACAGAGGGGAGTTAATGGCAAGATGGCGACCCAGCTGTGTAGCATGCGTTGTAAATACAGTTTTAACCCGCATTTTTTCCCGCTTCATATCCAGAATAGGGAGACTTGCCATCCATTCATGAAAATGACCTATAATGGGTTGATCTTTATCGACCAATTTTACCAGTTCATCAAAAAAAAGTTTGGTCAAATAGCCAAATGCAATAATCTGATTAAGAAGGGCATCTTCTTTGTGTATATCGATACCGTGGTTCTTCCATAGTAAATATTTTACCACATTCAACGACTTATCCTGAATGGCATTGGGATTTAGCAAAACCACGCGCGGCTTGCCCGTAATTAGCCATTGTGCGTAATGCACATCAAAACCTTTTTTTCTAAGTATAGCAGCAGCCTGGCCAAAAACATCCTGAGAATCATCCAAGGGCTCCAGCTCCGCCTGAATATTTCTGCTGAGATATGGGCCTACCATACAATACGGCCCACTAGCATTTTCTACCATACAGGGAGCTTTGGAACGAATAACGGTATAAATACCTCCCACTTGATTACAGACTTCCCAGGCAACTTCCACAATACAGGCGGCGGGAAAATGAGTTGAAGTAGACGTCTTCTTTGGCATTATAGTATGTCTTTAAACCAATTTATAACGGAGATGTTTTATACACTGATATTTCGGCATCTTTCCTCGCCATCTTGGCGTAGACATTCCAGTATATTATGCTTTTAAATGTCAAAATTTCTGAAATCATTCCAATCATTTTAATGGATTA
>CAZAHL010000242.1:0-11260 GCA_964484845.1 uncultured Chryseolinea sp.
AACGCTGTCAAAT
Organism: uncultured Chryseolinea sp.; assembly: GCA_964484845.1. Lineage (GTDB taxonomy): Bacteria > Bacteroidota > Bacteroidia > Cytophagales > Cyclobacteriaceae > Chryseolinea. Next base: position 14 of record CAZAHL010000242.1, read on the forward strand.
GCAGTACGCATCGAAAAGGAAGTTCCCAACACCTCTGTTCTAGCGTTACTGGTTCTGACAATGAAGGGTCTTTTAGCATCCCTTTTTATCTCGAAAAAAGCTTCCCCTTCCAGCGATATCACCCTCTCGTTCGCCTGAAATTCTTCTGGGTAGCTTAACCTGCTATGGACATTGAGCACAACTTGCGAACCATCAGGTAAGATGATCTTTTTGATTTGAGTTGTTGAGACCTGCTCAACTTCAGACCTATACGCGTAAAACTGGAATGCGGCATAACCAACACCAATAAAAACCAGAATCGTTGCAGCCATTCGTAGGAGGTTGAAAACTTCGGATGACTTTTCCCTTCGCTTCTCCTTTTGTTGTATAGCTTTGATCCGGGTTAATGTAAATGGCCAACCTTTTGCTACCGAAAAGTCGTTCTCTTCGGCCGATTTCTCACTTTGCTCCCAAATTGCCGAAACATCTTTAAAATATTGCAGATTGTCAGGACCTGAATCGACCCATGCCTGAAGATTAGCTTTTTCTTCCGCTGTTGCGTCACCCGACAGCACCCGCACAATCAATTCATTGGTTTCGTTGAAATATTCCATAATTACGGTAATGACACATAGTTACCGGGTCACACGTACGCAGTTTGAAAAAAAATTAAAAAAATGTGACCAGAATTATCAATGATAGATAATCGGCAAGATGAATCCTTAAGATGCCTAATGCTTTGCTAATCTGGGTTTCTACGGTTCGTATCGATATTCCAAGATGGTCGGCAATCTCCCGGTTCTTTCGGCCTTCAAACCGGCTCATTTCGAAAATTTTACGGCATTGAGCGGGAAGTTTTTCAATGGTTAACCGAATCCGACTTTGGAGTTCCGCGTGAGTGATTTCATCATGTAACAAAGTGGATTCACTTTCCATTTTTAACGCTTCGTGGTGTTGCATGTGTGACTTTGACTGCCTCAGTTCATTGAGGCACGCGTTGTTGACACACTTGAAAAGATATGATTTAATAGATGTATGAATGTCGAGATTAGCACGCTGGGCGTATAAGGTTACAAAAACATCCTGAACAATATCACGGGCCTTTTCATTGTCCATAACAATTTTTTTAGCAAAGAGGCAAAGCGGCTGATAGTATAACGTGAATAAATGCTCATAGGCCTCAATGTCGCCTTTCTTAAGCTTGATATGGAGTGAAGGTTCTGTCAAAGTGAGTGCTTGTGTTGCAAATAAATCAAAATGAGCAAAATGTTTTACGACAATTTGTGTGGATACGCAATGCTACTTTGCTACTCATTTACGAATACTTAGTTTTCGTGTAACAAATCAGCAACAAAAAAAGAGAAAGGTGAGTGTGAAGGGAAAATTGCAGACATAATTGTGAGATTTTTTATATGAGATAGCTTCAAAAATTTACCTCCGATACAAAATGCGCTTTAAGTAAGTAATCAATACGGTAGGTGGGTCGCGCAACAAAACTAGCAACAAAAAATCACTGAAGCATCGATAAAAAAATCTAAACATCCCGAAGGAGAAGCAACTTCAAATCGCTTGCCTCATTCTTACACATATCAAATATGTAATTGAAATTTCCATTACCTAAATTGCCGAGCATACAAAATCACCGGTGATCCATCATACGTTGCCTCACGAAATCAGTGATTTGTTCACTCGTTTTTCAAGTGATCAATAGGGTTGGCTGTTGCTGTTCTTAGTGAGAATATGCATGAGACAGCCACTATAAGAAGGAGCATTCCCAACAATGGCAGCACAAAGAATAATGGTCTGATATTTATCCGAGAAGGATAATTCGATAACCATTGATATGCGCCATAGTAGGCTAGAGGAATTGCGATAGCTGATGCAACCAAGACTAATCGTAGAAACTCACGTGAGAGTAGGCCAAGGATTGACGAAACTGTCGCACCAAGAACCTTTCGAATGCTAATTTCTTTCACGCGGCAATTAGCCTCGAATAAAACCATACCTAAAATACCGAGACATGCTATGAATAAGGCAACTGCGGAGAATAACGTGAATATCTTTTCAAATACCAATTCTGATTTGAACTGCTGATCATAAAAGGTGTCCTGGAAAAAATAATTAAAGGGCTTGTCTGGAAAAACTTCCTTCCAAGATCTTTCGATGTATTCGAGCTCTTCCTTGGGGCTGCTCTGAGCGTCTAACTTGACCGAGTAAAAAACTTGTTGGAAGCGGTTATGGTTTAAGGACAGGATTGTCGGACTGATTTTCTCTTTTATTGACTCTTGATGATAGTCTTCAACGATACCAACAATCTTATATTTTTGAAAACTGTTACCCCAAAGGTGGAAGGCGATCTGATGGTCAACCGCAGCCCCTGCTTCTGAAAACCCAAGCGCCTTTGCAGCCGACTCGTTCAAAATAATTCTATTCCAGTCCTCCTCGTCCCCATCCTGGATGGAATAATTGCGACCTGCCTTTAGTTTGAGATTATAGAAAGGAATAAAATCTTCGTCAATGAATAGAAGCATATAACGCGTAGGATCATACGGTGCTGTGAGGTCTATCTTTAACCGATTTGTGAGATACTCATCGATTGCCATCCCAGGAATTACTGATGTGCTTGTGACGGCATTAATGCGCGGATTTTGAAGTAACTTTTGTTTCAGCAACTCGAATTCAGCAAAGTTTATGCTGTCGTCCTCATTAGTATAGACGGAAGGATTGCGGATGGAAATCACTTGATTTAATGATATTTTTTTGTCTGCTAACCGGAGATGATTGAGTTGATTATAGATAACTAACAGAGACGAAACGAGAAATAGCACAGACACGAACTGGACCAGCATGAAGGTTCGCCTGAGTGTGGTACCAGGTTTTCCTCCACCTTTACCAGAGCGCAAATGAGTTATTGGATTGATCTTCAAAAGGTAGGTAGCCGGATAAACGCCTGCTAATAGTGATCCAAAGATGAATATGCCGATCGCTACTAGCCAGATTCTTGAATTGATCATCGGAATATCGTTCATCCGAATCCCAGTTAGGTCGTAAAATGACGGTGCTATCAATGCCAGCAAGAACACGGCAATTGCAACAGACGCACTTGCAAGCAAGGTGTACTCCAATAAAAACTGTAAGGCAAGATCACCCTTGGTTGACCCCACTATCCGCCTCACACCAACTTCCTTCACTTTTGTGGTGAATCTGGCTGTTTCGATGTTCACGTAGTTAATCCACGCCATAGCAATAATTACGAGACCAATTATCCATAGACCATTGACAATTTTTTCGCTACCAGTGGGTTCCAATTCATCAGGTAGGTTGGAAAGCAAATGAATATCCGAAACTAGTTGTAGTAAAACCCTTGTGCCATTGAGTTCGGTATTCTCTTTTGAAACTTTATCAATGAGTCGGTTCAATTTGGTGGAAACTACTTCGGGATGCGCCAACTCATTTAAGACGATGTATGTGTAAAATTTTGGCCCGGTCCAAAAATTGGATTTTGCCACTTCATCACTATGAGAATTGACGGCAATAAAATTCACATGAAAATGTGAGTTCGCTGGTAAATCTTTCATGACGCCAGCAATTACAAAATCAGAAACATCGGAGTAGGACAATGATCCGTTTTGAATGGTTTTCCCCATTGGGTCTTCTTCTCCGAAGATTTTTTTTGCAATCTTTTGCGAAATCACAAGATTATGAGGATCGGATAAGACAGTCGCCGGATCGCCCTGCAACAACAAAGAGGGAAACACTTTGAAAAAACTTGAGTCAGTCTGATAGAAAGGTTCTTGTTCATAGTAGCGCCTGCCGTTGTAGCTAAAGAGAAAATATGCCTGGGTTGCCGTTCGGTCAAAGCCAGTGCAGGCGTGAATTTCAGGAAGGTGTTCCTTGATCAGACTGGGCATACCGGCCAGATTCTTCGCAGAAACTCGCTTGCGCTCACCATTTTCATATTGCTCAAACGCTACGCGGTAGATCCGCTCGTTCCCGTAGAACTGATCGTAGCTCTTCTGGAAGTTCACGTATACCGTGATCAAAATAAACGTGGCGATTCCAACTGACAGCCCGAGCACGTGAATCAGTGACAACAATTTTGCTCTATGGAAATGACGGTAAGCGATGTTCAGGTAACTCCCTACCACGGCTCCTTGATTCGTGCTAAGTGCATAACCATTTAGTCGGAATACGTGGCTCAAAAAGCCCATGCAATTAAGAACATACCGCCTCCTGGCTTTCTGCACTCCTCGATCTTCTACATCGCAAAAGAATTGTTCCATCAAATCCCCCTCAATGATTTCATAAAGAGCGGGAGGGTAGATTTGCCGGAGAAAACAAGCAGGCCATTTGGGAGGCAATGGGTGTTTAATGTGGTTCATACCTTCAATTTCAATTGAGGAACAAGTCTCCACAGTTGCAGACGGTTTTCTTGTGCCGATCGAAGAATGGCTATCCCTGAATTCGTTATCGTATAAATGCGCTTCCTTCTTCCACCCCTTACACTTGTTGCTCCTCCGATTCTGGACCTTAGATATCCCTTTTGTTCCAGCCGTGAAAGAGTCACATGTGCTGCAGGTAATGTTACACTCCTTCCCAATTGTTGCTCGATTTCGGCTATTATTGAATTGCCGTAAGCTTCCCCATCAAGAATTCCAACGGTGGTCAGTATCAATTCTTCAAGCTCACCGAGGTAATCCTTGCCCATTTCATTAGTATTTGTTTAACAAATATAAAACTATCATTGACAATTTTCTAATTTGGCAATCAGGGAAGTTTTTCGAAAATGTAACTTCTTTGGACTAAGGATGCCGGGGAAAGGTTTGGCAACTGTCTTTCTTTGGGATTTTAAGTTGTTAATGGCATACTTTCAGTAATACACAAGTTAATTCCATCTAACCCTCAAACCATGTTCTCTAATTATCTGAAAATCGCGCTGCGAAATCTTGCAAAGAAGAAAACTTTCACGGTAATCAATATTTTCGGGCTTGCGACAGGAGTCGCAGTCTGCCTTCTCATCGGAAAGTATATCGCCTTCGAGTCGAGCTATGATAAATTTCATACGAATGGAAAAAGTATCTATCGAGTTGTAAGCTCCTTCTATACGGATGGTGTCAGGGATGAGTACGATGGTTATGATCTTGGCCCCGCACTCGCTGGCAGTTTTCCGGAGATCACCGCTTTTTCCCGTGTACACGGAAATGGAAGTCTCGTCAGTTTCAGAGAGCATGGCAAAGAGTTCAGGTATCGTGAACGAAGAATGCTGTACGCCGATAGTTCTTTTCTCAGAATTTTCTCCTTCAAAACTCTTAGCGGCAATAGGTTAACACCGTTGCGTAATGCTAATTCTGTAATCCTGACACAAACCATCGCGAAGAAGTATTTTGGTAAGCAAGATCCTGTCGGTAAAGTAATTCAGCTTCATGACGGATGGACGCCAGGTCTTTATGAAATCGCTGCGGTGATTCAGGATGTCCCAGAGAATTCTCACTTCGCTTTCGATCTGCTACTGCCGATGCAAACATTGCTGCAAACTGAGTTCTACCGAAATCAACACAAGCGATGGGATAATTTTCATACTTATCTTCTTCTTAGAAAGAATATTGAGATCGATGACCTGAACGAAAAGATTCCACGGTTTATACATACCTATCGTGGCAACGATAAAGAAATTGGTGCAAAGGCATCACTTGAGTTTCAGAATTTGCGAGCAATTCATTATTCACCCGACCTGAATAATCAGGGGAGTCATCTCATGACTATTTACCTTTTTGCCACCATTGCACTGTTTGTATTGTTGATCGCGTGGATCAATTACATTAATCTTGCCACGGCTAGAGCTGTTGAACGTGCGAAGGAAGTAGGAGTGAAGAAAGCAATTGGTGCGTCAAGGCAACAACTCGTTGTTCAATTCTTCGTTGAGTCTGGTCTCGTTAATCTGTTCAGTGTAATCCTCGCTGCCGGAATTGCTTTGATGCTTCTGCCGGTTCTTAACAACATTACAGGTAAATCGTTTGAATTAAATTTTTCCGAACCTGAATGGTTGTTTATTCTGTGTATCCTATTCGTAGTCGGGACTTTTGTTTCCGGAGCATATCCGGCTTTCGTGCTATCATCTTTCAGAACCACTGAGGTCATCAAAGGAAAAATTCGAAACCGAAGCGGCGGATGGTCACTGCGCAACGGTATGGTTGGATTCCAATTTGCTTGCTCTTTGTTGTTGCTTGTTGCTACGTTCCTCATCTTCCGTCAGGTAAATTTCATGCAGGACCAGGACAAAGAATTTAACACCCGACAGACCATTATCGTGAAAGGACCCGAATTGGGTGAAGCAAATGATGCGACAGAGAGAATATCATCGTTCAGAAATGAACTACTTCAATATCCTTTTGTTAAAAAAGTCGCTACTTCATTTTCAGTTCCCGGAGAAAATCCTTCGGTGAGCACAGGTATACGAAAGCTTGGTCACTCGGTAAATGAAAACAGGATCGGAAATATCTATTGGATCGATCCGTATTTTATCGATCTCTATGGAATTCCTCTGCTAAGTGGTAAGACATGGGATCCGGAGATGAAAACAGATCTTGAATCTGTCGTAATTAATGAAGAAGCCGTCAAGGTATTCAGGTTAGGCGATAACGAGTCTGCTCTTCGAGAAACGATGATCCTTCCATTCGACACGGTTCGTATTATCGGTGTTGTAAAAAATCATCACTGGAACTCTATGAAGATGCCGTATTCTCCAATGATCTTTAAAGCAGAAAAGATCTCAGGTGCCAGTATATCTATACAGCTCGATGGTAATGTGCATAAATCGTTAGAGGCAATCGAGAAAAAGTATAAATCTGATTTTCCAGATAACGACTTCAGTTATTATTTCCTTGATGATTTCTATCGCGCGCAATATCATGAAGAGGAAGTGTTTGGCAGGCTGTTCACAGCATTTTCTGTCCTGGCGATCATGATTGGTTGTCTCGGCCTTTGGGGACTTGCTGCTTTTTCAACGATGCACCGTCAAAAGGAGATCAGTATTCGAAAAACATTGGGAGCCTCTGCGCGATCCATTGTTGTTTTACTTGTACGTCAGTTTCTGCGCCCACTCTTTATCTCAGGTATTATTGTTCTTCCACTTTCATGGATTGCGGGACAGAGCTGGTTGGAGAAATTTCCATACAGGATACCTTTTTCAGTGGATCTTTTACTTCTTCCACTTTCTGTTTTGTTGTTGGTGGCGCTGGTTACTGTCTGTTATCAAACTCTGAAAGCTGCACGTTCCAATCACGTAGATTCACTGAAAGGAGAGTAGTCTTTGCATTTACGCCACTCGAAATATTAACTCCTACCACTGGTAAGGCTGATCAAGTTTGCGATATGGAGCTGATTGGTTCGAAAAGTTTTCTGGGCTTTGTTTGGGTTATATACGAGGTAAAGGAATTTAATCCTTGGATGATTAGCTCAAACTACATCAAACTTTTTCAACCCACACATAAGCCCGCTTGGTCGCATACTCGACATCCGGATAGGGAAGGCGTTCTACTGTATCAATTATTCTGAATTTGTTATCGCGAAGTAATTCCAATATTCGGTTTGTTTGCAAGAAGTGCAAATCAATATCAACATCAATATCGTTCGCCTTATCAAAGTGCACCGTCTCTTCTCCCACATGAAACGAGAATAAAAAATGTGCGTCTTTCTTCAAAATGCGATTTACTTCCTTAAAAGCCTGGGCGATCTGATCGTAATCAAAGTGCACAATAGCATAAAATGCTACCGCTGATGCAAAATAATTTGCGTTGTATGGTAAGGCAAGAAGATCGCCCGTCTCGAACTTGATATATGGAAAAATTCTCCGGGCTACATCCACCATTCCTGGCGAAATATCAACACCAATAATAGTTTTTAAGCCAGCGTCAAATAAAAATTTTGTCGTCTGTCCAGGGCCGCAGCCAAAGTCCGCACATGTACCCATGTCTTTATTGATCCGTGCGAACTCTTTCAAAAGCAAACAATCAAGATGCTTTTTAGAGAGTTCATCAATGCGAGTAGCGGCATAGCTTTCAGCCGTAGCATTATAGGTCTTTATTATTTTCTCTTGCGACTGCATTTTTTAATCCGTATTATGTAAAACCAATCTCATTGGAACTTTCCCTGTTTTAACGAGAGCAATTGCTTCATTGATTTGAGAAAGTGGCATTACATCTACAATGCTCTGAACATTATGCTTAGCTGAAAACGCCAACATGTTCATCATATCCTTTCGACTTCCGGTATAATTGCCATAAATAGTGCGCTGGGCGTAATCATACAACAATCCAATATTAAGCGACAATTTATTTAAAGGCTGAGCCACGACACAAAACTTACCCTGAGGTGACAGCATTCGCAAATATGAATTCAAATCAAAATCTACGTTTAATGTAGAAAGGATAAAGTCAAATTTCCGGATGTGATCTGCGTTTCCACTAAGGTTTGAGCTATCAACAAATTTTCCGCCTAGACTACGAATCATTTCGCTTTTTTCGGGAGTGCGTGAAAAGGCTGAAACCTCATGCCCCATTTTATGAAGAAATTGAATGGCTAAGTGACCAAGACCACCAATGCCCAGGACAGCTACCTTGGAATTTTTGGAAAGTTTTGCACGGGTAATTGCCGAGTAGACTGTTAGGCCGGAAGATAACAGAGGGGCCGACTTCGCGGAATCAAGCTTGAACGGAATCTTGAATGCAAATCTCCAATCCACGACTATGTGTTTAGCAAATCCGCCAGGGAAGTCAACGGCAATTACTTTTTGTTTCAAACAAAATTGCTCGTTTCCGTCCCTACAGAATTGACATTTAAAACAAGCCTCAAGTTGATACCCAACACCAACACGATCGCCATTTTTCAAACCGGCCACATTTGAACCTGTTTGTTCAATTGTTCCGATGATCTCATGGCCTGGAACTAAGGGAAATTTTGAATCGCCCCATTCATTGTTAATCATCTGAATATCGCCTGTTGTAATGGCGCAATGAGATATCTTTATCAAGAAATCATTCTTGCCAATCCTTCTTTCATAAAAGAAAGGTTCTGTTTTCCCACCAGGCTGTTTCACAGCATAAGCCGCTATTTTCATATTGATTTAATATCGTTAGCTACAATTGTAAGGTCGTTGTTAAGTTGATGTCCGCCAACTCAAATTTCGCGGAAGGAAGCCCATGGAAGTTGTTGCTTATAAATGGTCAGATGACCGAACGGTATTTCTTCATCATCAAGACAGTGATAAAAATACAAAGGTATTTTCTTATCTAGTTGTTTTGCAAAATTGGGCTGTAGTTTGAAGGCTTCAACCCAATCTTCATTTCCATTCCAAAAGGGTGTAGCTAAAAGAAAAATACCTGCAATTTTTTTCCTGATCTTGATTTCTGAGAGGCACGCCAGCAACATGGAAGCTCCCAGTGAGTGACCAACTAAAATAACGTTGTCTTCGCTCGCAGAAATTTCGTGGCTGATCTGTTTGCGTCTCCCAAGGTCTGGCGTTCCATTGTTAGGCAATAGCGGATAGTGAACGGAATATCCTGAGCCTAGATTTAATTTAAGCGAAGCGACAAGTTTTGCATCAGCCTCATAGTCCTCTTCAGATCCGCCCCCGTGAAAGAATATTAAATGTTTTGCCATAGCTGACGCATAAGTATTGCGATTACGGTTTCAAAATTAGTCTTCCTGCAAGAAATGATGGGGGTGGATTCCGGCAAAGTTAAAGGTTGCCTGCGACAACGATAAAAAAAACCCCCGTATGATTACAAATTTTGAGTGTCTTAACTGCTTTGTGAAGTCGACTTTTTGACCGGTTTCGTTATCGCATTTTTGTTGAAAAATATCGTCCGTTTATTACGTAACCCAAAAGTGCCATATTTAATTGCTTAAGTTACTTAACATGAAACGGACAATTGAACTTCGGTGGTTTTACGAGCATTCCCCGGAGGTGATCTGGGAATGCATGACCGAACGTTTGCGTCTCGATTTCTTTCTTAAGAAATGTATTATAGTTTCCTAGCTGAGTTGAATCGATCACCAGCTTTGCCAGGCGAACCATTTGTTTGTTTCGTTCCTAGCCAAACAGATTGCTGGAAAGCAAAAGAGCAAAAATTACGAGTGTACTATTTTTCATCATCATCATCCGTTGTCATTCGGTAAGCTGTTGAATGCTTTTCTTTTTTCATCCATCCAGGCATTCATTGATTCTGGAGAAGTCATGTTATTGCGCATGGCATTCATCGCTTCGATATGAGCTGGATCGCCTTGCTGGACCATTTCGCGTGCGTGCTTACTCACCATCATTGCGATCTCATCAAAAGTATTTGCACTAAAGATTTGGTTGCAGGCTCCACCCAATTGTTTGCAGGTCATAGTTTTCATGTCGTATTGTTTTCTGTTCGTTCAAAAGTACAGAGGTGGCCACAATTCGATATTAAAAATAGGTGGGTTTTTGCTAAGAAAAAATAGTAGCGATCCGCGTTTATGTCCAAATCAACCCGCCATGAAGTCCAAGTCATACCTTGTAAGGAACCATAATCGGTCAATACATTTGCAGGGTAAGTTTAACAAACAACTCAGAACAAATGGTGACAACAGATTTTACATTCACGCTAGTGACAGACCAAGCGCCGCAGCAGGTGTTCCAGGCTATCATCAATGTTCGCGACTGGTGGTCGGGATACTATTCGGAGGAGATCAACGGCGGCACGGAAAAACTTCACGATGAGTTCAGCTTTCGTGCAGCCGACGGAGCGCATTGTACGAAACAAAAACTGGTGGAAGTGATCCCCGGCAAAAAAGTGGTATGGCTTATTACGGAGAGCGCGCTCACCTTCATTGACAAGCAGGACGAATGGACGGGCACCAAAGTGATCTTCGAGATCTCGGAAAAAGGCGGCAAGACCCAGCTGAAGTTCACCCACGAGGGATTGACGCCCGAAGTGGAATGTTACGATTCCTGTGCGCCGTCGTGGACAAAGTATTTGCAGAACAAACTGTTGCCATTGATCAATACGGGTAAACAGGCGATGGCCGCTAGCTGATACGTTTCGCCCTGTTGCTTTTATTATTGAACCTTTTAATGTCGTTTATTCCGTCAGCTGGCGACGGGAGAAGAAATGCAGTTCTCCTCGTAATTTCATCAACCGCTACCATTGGAAGTTAGAATAGTATTTTTTTTAAGACAAAAAACTCTACCAATCAAATTCAGGATTCCAAACAGTCTAAAAATTCCAGCATGTTTCAGCAGGG
>CAZAHL010000243.1:0-11250 GCA_964484845.1 uncultured Chryseolinea sp.
GGAAAGATCGGAAATTCCGGCGTAAGCATTTGTTGTCTGGATGATGCAAAAAAATTGTACAGTGGTTTTAATCTAGTAGATCCTAAAACTTCGGTATCCATGACGATTAATGGCCCAGCCCCCATGTTGCTCGGATATTTCATGAATGCAGCCATTGACCAGCAGTGTGAATTATTCATTCAGCAAAACGGACTTGTGGATGAAGTGCGAAAAACAATTTCTGAAATATATGCGGGTCAAGAAGAACTTTATCCTTCGTATCAAGGGCCATTACCTCGCGGTAACCAAGGTTTAGGACTTACATTGTTAGGTGTGACCGGCGACCAAGTGCTTTCCAAAGAGGTGTATGAGAAAATAAAGAAAGATACTTTGTTTCAAGTGCGTGGAACAGTACAGGCCGATATCCTAAAAGAAGACCAGGCGCAAAATACCTGCATTTTTTCTACTGAATTTGCCCTGCGCCTGATGGGCGATGTGCAACAATATTTCATTGACTGGAAGGTAAGAAATTTTTACTCTGTATCTATTTCAGGATACCATATCGCTGAAGCAGGTGCCAATCCAATCACCCAATTGGCTTTTACACTGGCCAACGGGTTTACATACGTGGAATATTATTTGAGTCGCGGAATGAGCATCAATGATTTTGCTCCCAATCTTTCCTTTTTCTTCTCCAACGGAATTGATCCAGAGTATTCGGTAATTGGGCGTGTAGCCCGAAAGATATGGTCCAAGGCTTTAAAATTGAAATACAAAGCCAACGACCGTGCGCAGATGCTGAAATATCACATTCAAACTTCCGGTCGTTCCCTGCATGCACAAGAGATTGATTTTAATGACATCCGGACAACGCTACAAGCTCTGTATGCTATTTATGATAATTGTAATTCGCTTCATACAAACGCCTATGATGAGGCCATAACGACACCGACGGAGGCATCAGTCCGGAGAGCTATGGCAATACAATTGATTATCAATCGAGAGCTTGGCCTCACAAAAAATGAAAATCCATTACAAGGATCTTTTATTATTGAAGAATTAACGGACCTGGTGGAAGAAGCTGTGCTTATCGAATTTGATCGGATCACGGAGCGCGGCGGAGTGCTCGGCGCGATGGAAACCATGTACCAGCGAGGTAAGATTCAGGAGGAAAGTTTATATTATGAAACGTTAAAACACACCGGTGAATTTCCGATCATTGGTGTCAACACGTTCTTAAGTTCAAAAGGGTCTCCAACGATTTTACCGCAAGAAGTAATCCGTGCCACTGCAGAAGAGAAAGAATACCAGATTACCATGGTAAGACGCTTACATGCCTTTCAGGGTGTCAAAGCCCTTCAAACATTAGACTGCGTGAAACAGTCCGCTATCCAAAATAAAAATATCTTTTCTGAGTTGATCGAAGCTTCCAAAGTATGCTCACTCGGACAGATAACCAAGGCCTTGTTTGAAGTTGGTGGTCAGTATAGGAGAAATATGTAATTGTTATTTAGAATTCCACTCATTTAAATCCTGGTCCACTATCTTTTAATGACATATGTCCATATCGGGCAATCCACGTGGTTCACCACATCTTCCGTTACACTTCCTTTTAGAAAATGACTTAACCCCTTTCGTGCGTGCGTTCCCATGGCGATCATATTAGCATTGATCTTATGGGTAAAGTCTATAACTCCAGATTCCTTATTCTTTGCCGCAAACACGTTCACTGTATAGTTTTGTAACATAAAACGCTTCGCAAATTCCTCCAGCCGGTTTTTCATAACGGTATGGTTAGTAGTGGTTGAAGTTTCAATCCAAACTACGTGCAAAGTAGCTTTCAATACATGTTGCAGCGCCTTGACATGCATCATCAGATCCTCCTGTCCTTCTTCCATGGAGTTAGGAAACACGATGTGCTTAAGTTCATCAAGCTTGCCGTACTTCTTAACAACAATAACCGGACAGGTAGCATGACGAACGATTTTTTCAGCCGTGGATCCTATTAACACTTCCTGTAAGCCCGTGACCCCTTTGGTGCCCATAACCACAATTGTAACGTTCTCTTCTTCCTGGTAGTTTGTTATGCTTGAGATGACTGGCCCAAATTCAACTTTTGTTTTTATAACAACTTGCTCCTTCGCATATTCCTTCCCTAGTTCTTTGAACCTCGTTTCTGCATGGTCACGCAGTTCCATCAACAATCTTTCATCAAAGGACGGTACCGGTGTAATTAATTCATCGTGTACGACCGGCAACTCAATCACGTTTAGCAAGTGGATTTCGGCCCGGGATGAATGCGCTATATCTACGGCTAACCGGAAAGCGCTAACCGCTTCGTCAGAAAAATCACACGGAATAAGAATCTTGTCCATAACAGCAGTTGGTTGATGTTCCAATGCTAATATATTAACTCGCCTGATTTAAATGATCACAGCATTAAAATAAAGAAGGGACAAACGTTCGAATGAAAATATGCAGCGGCTGATTTACAGTCGTTATTTGGCGACTCACACTACCTTGCCTCTACTCGGCACTGTAGCAATATTCTTTTAAGTAATCGCCTACCTCGTCCATCCCGCTGTTAAAAGCTTTGGTCAAACACCGGCATCCTTCTGGAACTTGATCGGTTTCTACGAGTGCGATCCCTTTATAAAAAAGCAGCGTCATGTTTGAGGGTTCCACTTGCAGTCCTTTGTGAACGTAGGTTAGTCCGAGCTCATGGGCACCTTCATCCATGCAAAGAGATGCCGCATAAAGATATGTTTGCACGAACCGTGGATCCTCCGCAATCACTTCATCGAAAAGCATCAATGCACTGTCAGCATTCCCTTGATAATAGTAAGAAAGACCCAGGTACGATTTTAATTGAGGGCTTGACTGATAGCCAAGCAGTTTTTGGATATCCTTTTGAGCCTCTGGGTATTTCTCCCATTCCATAAAAACAGAGGCGCGCCACTGAAGGAGTTCCGGATTTTCGGGATTGCGCGAAAGGAGGTCATTGATGTCTGCAAGTTGAGCCTCATAATTTCCGAGTTCCTGGTGAATATAGGCTCTTAGGAGTTTCGCCTGCTCTTGAGGATAACTTTCAATGTATTGGTTTACATCCTTCAATGCTTCTTCAAAATTTTGTAATCCGTAATAGCACATTGCCCTTTTATAATAAAGTCTATATTCTTCCTCCGTAGTGGGTTTTGATTTCTGAATAAGCTTATTATACAATTCCAGCGCTGCTGAATATTCCTGTCGGTTTAACAATGTATCTGCTTGAATTTCCTGCGTACCGTTATTATCAACTTTAGATTGAGCGTAGGAAAAAAAAGAACTCATCAACATAAAGAAGATGAGTCCGTTTTGAATTCTTTTCAACAAAATTTTTTGCATGAAGGATCCTGTTTACTTCCTATTGCATTATCGGTTATAGCGCTTGCGTTCTGCTTCCGTCAGGTAAATTTTGCGTACGCGAATCGATTTAGGGGTTACCTCAACATATTCATCTGACTGAATGTATTCCAATGCTTCTTCCAGTGAGAATTTAATCGGCGGGGCTATTCTCATCTTTTCATCAGAGCCGGAGGCACGCATGTTGGTAAGCTTTTTTGTTTTGGTGACATTGATAACCAAATCACCGCTACGGCTATGCTCGCCGATAACTTGTCCTTCGTAGACAGGGTCTCCATCACTGATGAAGAACTTACCGCGGTCCTGCAGATTATGCAAGCTATAAGCAATTGCTTCACCTTGCTCCATTACGATCAAGGAACCGTTTATCCGTCCTGGGATTTCACCACGGTAGGCTTGATATTCTTTAAAACGATGCGTGACAATCGCCTCTCCAGCAGTCACATTTAGAAGATAATTTCTTAAGCCGATGATTCCCCGTGAAGGGATCATGAACTTCAGAATCATCCGGTCACCTTTTGGGTCCATGTTTAGCATCTCGCCTTTGCGCTGAGACACCGTCTCGATAGCTTTGCCGGCATCTTTTTCAGGAAGGTCAATTGTCAATTCTTCCATCGGTTCGCTTTTTGCCCCATCAATGTCTTTAAAGATTACCTGGGGCTGTCCGATTTGAAGTTCATATCCCTCTCTTCGCATGGTTTCTATCAAAACAGATAAGTGAAGCACACCACGACCAAATACCATGAAGCTATCCGCAGAGCCAGTTTCACCGACACGTAAAGCAAGATTTTTTTCCAACTCCTTATCAAGCCTTTCTTTGATGTGGCGTGACGTTACCAATTTTCCCTCTTTACCATAAAAAGGTGAATTATTAATGGTAAAAAGCATGCTCATCGTAGGCTCATCGATCGAGATTGTTTTCATGCCTTCTGGCTTTTCCGGGTCAGCCACTGTGTCGCCTATTTCAAAACCTTCTAAGCCGACAAGAGCACAAATTTCACCCGCTTTTACTTCCTCGACTTTTAGTTTTTCAAATCCTTCAAAAACATACAAATCCTTTATACGAGACTTAACAACAGCCTTTGTCTCCCGCTTCACCAACGCGATCTGCTGTCCTGATTTAATTGTTCCGCGATGAACACGGCCAATTGCAACCCGGCCGATGTACGACGAATATTCCAACGATGTTATTAACATCTGTGTAGAACCTTCTTCTACCGCCGGAATGGGTATGTGCTCTATTACACCCTCTATTAATTCAGTAATATCCTCCTTAGGAGACTTCCAGTCTGTACTCATCCAGCCCTGCTTCGCAGAACCATAAAACGTAGGGAAGTTTAACTGGTCTTCCGTAGCATCTAATTGATACATCAGTTCGAAGACCTGTTCGTGTACTTCATCAGGAGTACAGTTTTTCTTATCTACCTTGTTTACAACAACAATAGGCTTAAGGCCCAATTGCAAAGCTTTTTGAAGTACAAATCTGGTTTGTGGCATAGGACCTTCAAAAGCGTCCACTAATAGCAAACATCCATCGGCCATGTTCAATACACGCTCAACTTCACCGCCGAAATCGCTGTGGCCAGGGGTATCAATTATATTTATTTTATAGTCTTTGTATCGTACGGATACATTCTTTGCTAAAATGGTAATTCCTCGTTCACGTTCCAGATCATTACTATCCATGATCAACTCACCAGGAGTTTCGTGATCTTTAAAAAGCTTACCCGCCATAAGCAACTTATCCACTAAAGTTGTTTTTCCATGATCGACGTGCGCAATAATGGCAATATTTCTTATCTTACTAACTTCCATAAAACCTCAAAATCCCCTTTTTATTTTTTGAATTCAGCCGCAAAGATAGAATTTTTAATTGGCTAATGCTCAACAACCGAAGGTTTAGATTTTTCAGCTGCTGGTGAGTCAAACTGAAAGATTGCTATCGGGGTGAATTTGGGTTAAGAACGGCCAAATTGATAGCAATTAACCTCAACAGAAGTAACGTGTTCCAACTTGATAGCAAAGTCAATATTCCTCACTTTACTAAGGAACTAATTGAGAATCTGAAGGTTCGGACATCTCCCTGCTAAGAATTCGAACAAACATTCTATTCTGAGAGCATTCCAGTCTGAGAGCATTCCAGATTTTTATTGAAGCGGAGGAGGGCTCTTACAGGTCGGGGATTTCCTTAAATCGATTTCAAGTACTTCAATTTTAATCTTTGAACCTTAAAAAAGTACCCATTGGCAGGTCTTTATCCTGGCGTGATTTTAAAAAGAATTCACCGTATTCAACGTGCCCGAATTTGAAATAGGCTTTAGCGATGTTTAATCCTACCATGGGTGAAAGACCTATGGCGTACATATTGAGGATAAAAAAATAATTTTGCTCCTCTAACAGCCGGCTGCTCATGTGGATAAGTTCATCTAATTGTTCTTGCAGCGTCCATTTTTCCCCTTCGGGCCCCCGGCCATAGGGAGGCGGATCCATGATGATACCTTGATATCGATTGCCCCTTTTAACCTCCCGTTTTACAAATTTGAAAGCATCTTCATAGACCCACTTAATATCCCGCAGATTATTGAGTTGCATATTATGTGCAGCCCAATTTAATCCCGGCCGGGAAGCATCACAGTGAATTACTTCTGCGCCGGCTGATCGTGCAACCATAGAAGCCGCGCCCGTATAAGCAAAAAGGTTAAGAACACGGGGTTGTTTTATTTTCCAATCAGAAATGGTATCGAATATAAAGTTCCAATTGCTGCCTTGCTCGGGAAAAATTCCCACATGACCAAAGCTGGTAAGGGCCAGTCTAAGTTTGAGGCGAAGTGAGTTATATTGATACTTTACATTCCAACTTTCAGGCATCGACTTGGATTTAGACCATCCCCCTGTGACATCATCAGAAAACCTGAACTTATCTGTTTGTTCGCGTACAAATTTCGCGTTTGCTAATTTTTTCCATTCGGAATCTTCAAGAGATTTTCTCCACAACGCCTGTGGCTCTGGCCGAATAAGGACATATTCCCCAAAACGTTCTAGCTTCTCAAAATTACCCGAGTCTATTAACTCGTAGTCTATCCAGGAGGAGGGGGTAAGTTGTTTCAAGTTAAAAGTTTCGGGTTAAAGGTTAGTTTAGAGTTTCGAGTTTATAGTTAGAATTTACTTCCTAGCGACGTGATAAAATAAAGTTAGAAAGGACAAAGCTAATAGAAAGTCAGATTTAGCTATCTTTCAAAATTAGGGTTATTTTTTTCAATCAAAGGTCAAAAGTGTTTACAATAGAACCAATATTATAGCTTATGCTGCCTTATAGAGTAACGAAAATCTTGCGTAACCACGTACACAATTGCTAGGCCAGGGAACTATAAACTCTCAACTAAAAACTCGAAACTTTTTCATGCATCCCCTTATCACCAGTTCGCAAAATCCCAAGATCAAAAATATTCTTGCGCTGGAAAAAGCGAGAGTGCGCAAGAGTGAAAACCTTTTTATTATTGAAGGAACAAAAGAATTGGCGCTGGCCATTCAAAGTAATTATAAAATCAATAGTGTATTTTTTTGTCCTGAGATAATCGAATCACAATACCTGTTAACGCTTGTAAAGCACGAACAACTTTTAATCCCTGTGGAACAGACAGTTTTTAATAAAATTGCTTACCGTGAAAGCACAGGAGGAACAATTGCTCTCGCTGAACAAAAATCGCACAGTTTGGAAAATCTGACGTTGGGTAAAAATCCTTTGTTGCTCATATTGGAAGCGGTTGAAAAACCGGGGAATCTAGGCGCCGTTTTACGAACGGCGGATGCGGCCGGAATAGACGCCGTCATAATATGTGATCAACTTGTGGATTTTTATAATCCCAACGTAATTCGCTCAAGTATCGGATGCGTATTCACAAATCAAATCGCCTCGGCACCGTCTGACCATACGATCGATTGGCTTAAAAAAAACAACATAAACGTCTACTGTACTTATCTAAAAGCTTCTAAACCGTATTATGAAATAGATTACACTCAGCCAACTGCTATTGTAATGGGAACCGAATCTCAAGGCCTATCTGAGAAGTGGATAGAGAATGCCGATGCCAACATAATTATACCCATGCAAGGCAAAATAGATTCGATGAATGTTTCAACAGCCGCCGCGGTAGTAATCTTCGAGGCGGCTAGACAACGTGGGTTTAAGGCAAACTAACAGCAATAATTATTTTTACATGATTATCCGTCCTACATACTTCAATTTCATAAATTTATGACAAAGGCTTATGTTTAGACCAATGGACCAGTTTCCATTAAAGAAGAAACCTGGACATGATGAAAATTTATCGCATGCGTTAGCAGAAGGTTATCGCTTACATGAAACCGTTATCCATGCGACTGACCTGTGCGTTATGTCAACCAACACCAAGGGTATTATTACAAGTTTTAATCACGCCGCGGAAAATCTTTTAGGATATACAGCTGAAGAGTTAATCGGCAAAGCCACCCTTGTCGTTCTACATGACAGCATTGAATTGATTGAGCGAGCGAGTCAATTGTCGACTGAGCTAGGTGTAGAAGTAGCACCCAATTTTGAGGCCTTATCTTTTAGGGCCCAACTCATGCGGGGGACTGACCAGGATGAATGGACCTACATTCGCAAAGATGGCGCTCGCTTGCCCGTACGTGTCTCTATAACTGGCCTATGGGATGACGATGATAAATTAATCGGTTATGCAGGTATAGCCACCGATATTTCCCAACAACAGCAGGCTCAGCAAAAAATAAAGAATACAGACGCTCGCCTAAATGCTTTAGTGAGTTCACTGGATGACGTCGTTTTTGAAATTGATGAAGAAGGACGGTTTCTAAACGTTTGGGCAAAAAATGATGATGATCTATTTGTTCCCCGAGAAAAAATAATTGGAAACACACTAACGGAAATATTTGGAGATGATTTTGCACGGCCATTTGAAAACATACGGGGTCGGGTAATACAAACAGGCATCCCTGAGAGTGTGGAATTTAAATCTGTAATTCCCGAATCGAACCGCTGGTACAGCGCCAAGTATGCGCTTATCTATGAAAATGGTTTGCCAACCAACCGCCTTACCATTCGCATTACAGATATTACAGAACGTAAGAATACGGGATCTAATCTGATCAAGAGTGAGCAAAAATTCAGATCGCTTACAGAAAATATTCCGGGTGTTATTTATCTTCGAAAGAATGATGAAACCGATTCTATTATTTATCTCAATGCACGGGTAGAAGAATTGACGGGCTATCCCGTGAGTGATTTTTTGTCTGGAAAAATAAATTTTACTGACCTCTGCCATCCGAACGACCGGGACAGGATCCGCATGGAAGTCGAGCATGCGATAGTAAACAAGCAAAATTTTAATATTGAGTACCAGATCAAGCATAGGTCACAATCATGGCGTTGGATAAAAGAAGATGGAGTAGGCGTTTATCAGGATGGCGAAGCAATCACTATTGAAGGATTTATAATGGACATCACAGCCCAAAAAAGTGCAGAGAAGGAACTCTTAAAAGTTGCTAAAGAGAATTATAGGCTTTTTAATACTACGGTAAATTTAAATGCCATTGCTGGCTTCGACGGATATTTCAAAAAACTGAGCCCCGCATGGGAGCAACTCCTGGGTTGGAGTAACGATGAGTTGAGTGCTAAACCTTACTTTGAATTCCTCCATCCGGATGACCTTCCGGCTACAAAGGAAACCTCTTCCTTTATTGCAGAGGGTAACGATCTTCATAATTTTGAAAATCGATACCGCTGCAAGGATGGTACGTATCGATGGCTGCTTTGGAGTTCTGCAACCGATGTGAAAAATCAGCAGATGTATGCCTCCGCTATTGACATCACAGAGCGAAAAAAATCGGAAGAAGAACTCCTGCGTTCCAAACAAAGTTTGGAAACCGTTGCCATTAAGCTTCAAGAACAAAATAAGCAACTGGATGAATTTGCTCACATTATTTCCCATAATCTGCGCTCGCCGGTAGGAAATATTAAGGCACTAATTAGCTTGCTGGATAACAAAAGCAGTTTGGGGGAATACCAACAGATTTTTGAAAAAATAAAAATTGTGTCGAATAACCTTGGCGAAACCATGAATGAACTCATGGAAACATTGAAGGTAAAGACTGATACTGATATCGCACGTGTCGAAATTCGTTTTAAAGAATTATTTGACAAAGTTATTCAGTCGCTGGAAGGTGATCTGATCCAACGTGGAGCCTCGATTACCTTTGATTTCAATGATGCTCCAAAAATATACTATTCGAAAGCATATTTGGAAAGCATCTTTCAAAACCTCGTAAGCAATGCGTTAAAGTATGCCTCTCCAGATAGAAAGCCGCAGATTAGGGTAACAACCACAACCGAAAGTACTGGTATTGAATTGAGAGTTCAAGATAACGGACTGGGTATAGATTTGGAAAAATATGGATCTAAACTGTTTGGGCTTCATAAGACTTTTCATGTGCACGCTGATGCGAAAGGGGTTGGGCTTTTTCTTGTTAAAACCCAAGTGGAGGCTTTAGGAGGATCTATTACGGCAGAAAGCGAGATTGATAAAGGAACCACATTTATTATACGGTTCTGATTCTATAAGACTGTGGTTTAAACCGGTCCATCATCCATAAAAACCAAATCGAACAAGTATGAGAAGGCTGATGTGGTGAATCTTATTCGTCACGCAATGCTTTTACAGGGTTTGTGGATGCCGCTCGTATGACATGAAATCCAACTGTTAGCAATGTGATAACAAAGGCAAGTAATGCCGAGACAAGAAATGTGGGCCACTCGCTTTTGAGCTCTATACGATAGGCAAAATTTTGAAGCCAGCTATCGGTAAAATACCAAGCTGCCGGAAATGACAGAACCATGCCCAAACCAACCAGCAAGAAAAATTCTTTCGAAACGAGAAATACCAAACTATTCACGCTCGCACCAATTACTTTTCTAACCCCGATTTCTTTTGTACGCTGCTCCGTTGTAAAAGCGGATAGACCAAGCAATCCAAGGCAGGCAATTAATACAGTAAGTCCGGAGAACGCCGTAAATATCTGACTTCTTTTTTCGTCCGCTTTATATTGAGAATTAAAATCCTGATCCAGGAAGGTGTATTCAAACGAACTGTTTGGAAAAATTTCCTCCCACGCCTTTTCCACGGCCGATAAAGATTTCGTCACATCTCCTTCTTCCGTTCGGACAAAAATGTAATTATGGTCTTTGTTCAATAAAATCATGAGGGGCTCAATGGCATCGTAAAGGGAATTTTGATGATAATCTTTCACCACACCAACGACATGCTTTTCAATGTCCGTGTTGTTTGGGCCATTTTTTTCAAATATAAACTTCTTGCCAATAGGGTCTTTCCATGCCATGCGTCTCAGCATAGCTTCATTTACCAATACTGCATACGTGGTATCAGATGCTACATCCCGCGAGAAATCGCGACCTGCAACAATTTCCATTCCCATGGTCTTTACAAAATCAAAATCAGCACCATACAAATCCACTCCCCTGTCAGTAAGTTTCCCTTCATTGTCCTCAACCTTTAAAAGGAGTTTGCTAATTCCCTGGCCAGGTGCTGCATTAGCCATACCAACTCCGGCAACTTCCGGGCTTTGCTTTAACTTTTCAACCAGCACTTGAGATTTCGACCGCATTTCTCTCTCGCTTAAATTTAAGCGGAGGACACGAGCCTTATCGAAACCCAGATCTTTATTCCTGATGTATTGAAGCTGGTCAAAGACAACCAAGGTAGAGATCAACATAAAAATTGAAATAGCAAACTGTGTAATCACCAACCCCTTTCTAAATAAAACACTGCCTCCTTTTGCAGCAAGTTTTCCCTTTAA
>CAZAHL010000244.1:0-11243 GCA_964484845.1 uncultured Chryseolinea sp.
TGATAGCGAGTGGGAGGGGCCACCAACAACACTACGCACTTGGCTAACAGGTTTCTCCAATGTTACTGACCTGATAAGATACAGCAAAACTTTTATGCTACATGTAGCGATTTAAATGCACTAAAAAAAGCCTGTCATCCGAGTGCGTAGGGTTGTTGGTGAAACTGCGCGCAAACCCTCAGCACAACACCAACAACGGCGTGTCATGCGTTGCAAAGACCTTACTCAGATCTCAAACTGCTGGGGGCAACAACTCGAAACTCTAAACAAAAAACTCGAAACTCTTCAGTCATCCGAGTGCGTAGGGTTGTTGGTGAAACTGCGCGCAAACCCTCAGCACAACACCAACAACGGCGTGTCAGGCGGTGCAAAGACCTTACTCAGATCTCAAACTTTTGAGGTTCAACAACTCGAAACTCTAAACTAAAAACTCGAAACTCTTCAGTACTTCTCCGATTCGTTTGGAAAGATCATTGCTCTTCAGGCGCCTCTACGCCTTGATTCATGGTAACGTATTGCTTAATATGTTGAATGGTTTCAGAAACGGTCTTTGTTACCAAAACATTATAAGAACCTAAATTTTTGAAGAAGCGAATGGTAATTTCATCCTGATTGAGCAAAATCACTTTTTTCCGTGACTTAAGTGCTAGTGCAACTTCAGAGGCCGTGCCGGAAGCCATTCCTAAAACAACTAATAAATGACTCGTTAATACGCTGATATAATTACGGCCACTTCCCATGCTCGTCACTATTTTGATATGGGCATGTTCCGACGAATTTTTATCGCTATCACCCGGCAGAATGCCCATCGTAAGGCCCCCCGCTTCCGAAGCGCCTTTCAAAGCTGCATCCATAATGCCAAAACTCCTTCCGCCAGTCAATGTAATCCAACCTTGACGCGCAATATCTCTTCCCAGATCATACGCCATTTCATTTTCATCGGGAGTGGCATTTTCGCCTGGCCCCATGACGCCGATAATTATTTTTGAAGACATATTATTTTTATCAGAGCGCAAGATAATTTGCTACCGGATAGTAACAAACGGAATCTGATTATCATTTGAATTCGAACTCGCACTCCAAACACCGGAATACCTTTTTATGTGGAAAGAAAATTCCAAAAAATAACAGATTCAGCGTTGAGGCGAGGGTTAATGAAAACTTTTTAGGAAAATCACGCTCAACTTTACTCGACTTGCAATGGGGGCATTTGGTGGTCGATTCATCGTCAAGCGCCAAATGGTTTTCTTCCATGATGTTTCGGGCTCTTTCAATATCATAGGCGAATAAATGAAGGCGTACGTTGAAATTCATCAGGCTGCTTGCCCCAGGATAGAGATTAGCCATGTTTTCTTCCGTAAGAAAACACGGTATCCCGTATGCATCCAGCTTCGATTTAACGATGTTAGCCTCAATTGGACTCTCAAATTTTCTAAAAACTACGATATCGTCCTGATTATTCATTGGATAGAAAAACGCATTTTTGCTACTTGAAGATACTAAAAACAAAGGGATGAAACGATTGATCGTAGATATGGATGATGTGATGGCTGACGCAACCGGCCAGTTTATCCATTATTATGAAAAAGAATTTGGTGTACGGGTAACGCGCGACAGCTTGAATCATCACGAGGAAGGTCATGGGTTTCCCGGCCATCACGATGCAATTCGTGGATTTCCATTCCGTGAAACGTTTTTTCAAACCATGCAGCCCAATGAAGGAAGCCAGGAGATTCTGGCAGAACTGAATAAGAAATACGACTTGTTTATCGTCTCCGCAGCAATGGAATTTCCGCAATCACTTTCCGAAAAATTAAAATGGCTTGGAGAACATTTTACGTTTCTGCACTGGAAACAAATTGTTTTTTGTGGAAGCAAGACCGTCGTTCATGGCGATTACATGATTGACGATCTTCCGTATAATCTTGAAAAATTTAATGGGGAAAAATTTATTTTTACCGCTCCACACAACCTGCACATCAATACCTATGAGCGATTAAATAATTGGAAAGAAGCTGGTGAGAGATTTCTATAAGGGTACAGACATGGTCCGAGCGTAAGTGAAAATACAGTTCACCGCAGAGGCGCAAAGACGCAAAGGAGTGTCGCGAGGAATTGTCGTCTTTTAACTTTGCGTACCTCTGGGCTTCCCCGCTTGTGGTCGGTATTAACGACTAAAAGCAAGCACATTTTAGAGATGCTTACCTCGTCGATTTTGCTATTTTTGTTATAACCAGATTTTATTTCCATAACGCCTATGCGAGTATTTTTACTTCTCTTACTCACGCACATTTCAGGAATATCGATCAGCCAGATTACTTCCGTCCAACAAAAGGCGCTTAATAGTTATGTTGATTATGCCAATCAATCAGCTCTGGAGGTAACTGCTGTTGTAAAAAGTATTATCGTTTATTACCCCACCATTCACCAGAAGAGTTCGTGGGGACCGCCTCGCTACACGTGCCCCACGCAACTGGAGGATTATTATTTCAATACAGCGGTAAGCCTGGGCAAAACTTTAC
The DNA here is from genome assembly GCA_964484845.1 of uncultured Chryseolinea sp. Lineage (GTDB taxonomy): Bacteria > Bacteroidota > Bacteroidia > Cytophagales > Cyclobacteriaceae > Chryseolinea. The sequence continues at coordinate 2,523 of CAZAHL010000244.1, forward strand.
CGCCTACTGTCGTGACGTCGATCAATACCAAATTCAACGAACTGCGTGATGCCGCAGAAAAAATTGATTCAAGATGCAAAGCGCTTGATACGTATCACAAACTGGAAGACTATAAGCAAGATAATTTTGCCAAAGCGGAGACCCTCATCAACGAACTGCAACTCTTGCTTGCTGATTATAAAAAAAAACAGAGTGCACTGCAATCAGAGCTGGAGGCGGGATATAAAAAATTAACGCCAGGGAGCATTGAAAACACCTACCATAAAGCGGATGGTATGATGCGAACCCAGATCGCCAAAGAAAAAAGTTTTCTAGACTCCTGGTCGTTTAATCTCCGAGAAGATGTACATACTGACTGGTCGGTTGAAAAACTACAGCAAAGTATTTCGGATACTGATGTGCAGTTAAGTGCCCTGCAAAAATTTAAACCGGCTTTGCAGTATCCGGCTTCCAGCATGTGGTCGAATTTTCAAGAATCGTTAGCTTCTGTATTGGAAGTAAAACGTACCGGGCTAGACGAATATAATTATGATGCAAAGAAATCGGATAAGCATAGCAACGATGTATATCTGGGATTGATCAATTATTTTAATGGAACGTTGGTTTCCGATTACAATATGTTCCTTCAATATGCGTCGGAGAATAAGCATCTCGGTTTGAAATTGATTAACTACGTTCCTGCATTTGAAATACGTACACAATCGAAAGAAGTAAAAGTTGATGTTAAAAAATTCGAAGATATTGCCCATAAACCGCTCGTTGTAAGTGCGCAGAAGATCCCCGTTCCCAAACCAGTTTATCAAGTGTTGTCCAATTACATCGATTTTATCAATGAAACCTGGAGTCAGACAAGGCGGCTACAATCGATATTAGGAAGTTTTAATTCGACAGCCAGCTATTATAAGAAGCTGGAGACCTTCAATCGCGTTGGAGGCATGTCATTTGACTACAAGGATTTCCAGCTTCCCTTATCTCAGCATCAAAAAACCGTTGCTGATAGTAAAATATTGCCTCCTCAAATTTCAAAGCCACTGAATGATCAGGCTGAAGTACTCCTGAATATTTTGAAAGAGATGGATGATCTCAGCGCTTCCCTTGAAATCGAAACCAAAGAAAAACGATACGAAAAAGATCACTTGAAAAGAGTGTACGAAATATTGGAACGTCAAAAAGTTTTATTTGACGTCTGGGATGAAAGAAAAGAATTTTTGTACGAAGATGTACGGAAAGTGTTTGATTCTTATCTTCCACTGAATGCTACAAATTCCTGGTATGTCTCTGGAAAAGCTTTGCAAAGACTTACCGATCTCGATCATGAAGGGGTGTTTAAGGCCAAAGCATTTTATAAAAGCAATGGAACGCTGCCCATATCGACAGAAAAAATTGACGAAAATCTCCGCGAAGTGATCTCAAAAGAATTCGACAACTTGAAAGGCATTCAAAAGATCGGTCGCAACAACGGACTCTGTCCCTATACGCCGTATGAAGATCTTCCCTTAACATCCAAATCATTAAGTGAAGCGCTCAGTAAAGTCAAAGCTTCCAATGCATCCAGGTATCAACATCCTTATTACACAGTAATATATCATTACAATGATATCGTAGATGATTACAACAAATTTTGTGAGCTATCGAAAGAAGTGCTTCACTTAAAAACAGTGAAGCAACCTGAATTATTTTCTGTCGACTATCCAGATGCAAAACAGCAATTGAACGCTAAAGTTGAAAAGGTCGAGGAACTGGCAAAGCCTGAAAAGGTTTCCGAAGCTACCAAGGCTGAAAAGATCGAAGAGGTTAAGTCAGTTGCAAGCAAAGAGACAACCCATCAACCTGAACCCACCCCTATCCCACAAGAAAAAGTGCGCGTGGTTGAAAAAACCAAGGTGCTGCACGACACGGTATTTATTGAAAAGAGAGATACAGTTTATCTTTCAGAACCAGGCGAAAATTTGCGATCGATGGAAGGATACGCCACCAACAACATGATTCTGTTGTTGGATGTATCAGGTTCCATGAACAGCGCTGAAAAGCTGCCATTGCTTAAGAAATCGGTTCTCGATCTGCTTTCCATGATGCGGCAGGAGGATCAGGTTTCAATCATCGCTTTTTCGTCGAAGCCAAAAGCACTTTTGGAGGCCGCATCATTTAAAGAAGAAGCAAAAATCAGGAACGCTATCAACGAACTGAAACCCCTGGGAAAAACCGATGGCAATGCCGGCGTAAAACTTGCGTATAAACTTGCCGATGAAAATTATATACGGGGTGGTAATAATAGAATCATTCTCGCGACTGATGGTGAGTTTGGGTTGAATGACGAGTCTCGCCAGCTGATCGAAAAGTTTTCTAAAGGAGATATTTTTCTTTCCATCTTCAATTTCGGAAAAGGGATGGGTGCTTCCAAAACACTTGAACGGTTAGCTGATTTAGGAAAGGGGAATTACGAATACATTTCGAAAGAGAATGTAGACTTGAAACTCATCCGCGAGGCAAAAGCCAAAAAGAAGAAATAGCAACTGAAAAGTTCGTATTTGCTTTGAAAGTTGGACTTTTAAAAAAAGCGTAAGGAATTATAAAACTTCCTTGTAACATCCTGTCGACCTCCACGTCTTGTTATTGAATTTGACTGAATGAATCTTGAAGCGTTTCAAAACCGGGTTTTACCTGCTAAAAACAAGCTTTTTCGTTTTGCCTTAAAATTTTTAGGGAACGAGGAGGAGGCGAAGGATATCGTGCAGGAAGTATTTATCCGGGTATGGAATGGTCGGGAAAAAATGAATGAAGTTCAAAATTGGGAAGCTTGGTGTATGCGCATTACCAAAAATCTCTCGCTGGACCGAATTCGAACCATCACCCGGAAACAAACTCATCCGATAGAAGAAGGCTATCAAATTCGACAAGAAACTTTATCGCCACATGAATCAACAGAAATGCGGGAAAGCATAACTCGAATCGACCAATTTATCGCGGCGTTGCCTGAAAAGCAGCGCCAGGTGATACACCTTCGGGACGTCGAAGGGTATAGTTACAACGAGATCTGCGAGATCTTAGAGCTGGACATGAATCAGGTAAAAGTAAATCTTTTCAGAGCCAGGAATGCAGTGCGCGAGAAGTTTATAAAGATCAATGCTTATGGACTTTAACAACATAGAAGAACTGTTGCAAAAATATTGGAACTGCGAGACAACGCTCGAGGAGGAAAAACTATTGCATGAATATTTTCGTGGCAGTAACATTCCTGAACAGGCTAAAGAGACAGCGGCTTTATTCCACTATTTTGATGCAAACAAAAAAAAATCACTAAACGATTTGGCTTTCGAAGATAAGGTGCTACAAAAAGTTAACACTCCGAAACAAGGCAAATTGGTAAAGCTGTTTTATAACTCCATGCGTATTGCCGCTGGCCTGGTCGTTGTTATCCTGGCGACTTGGTTTATACGCGATGAGCTCAGGAAAACAACGCCTCAGGAAATTGTGGATACTTACGACGATCCGAAACTTGCCTTTGAGGAAACAAAGAAAGCGTTGTTAATGATCTCTAAAAGTTTTGGCACGGCAGAAGAACAGGCGAAAAAGATCAATTTATTTAATGAGGCCCAGGAGGAGATTCAGAGGAATAAGCAATGATCAATGATCAATGAACAATGAGCAATGAGCAATAAGCAATGTGTAGTGAACAATGAGTAATGAACAATGAATAGCAAAAAGAAACAAAATTTTAAAAAAATAGAAAATATATGAAAAAGGTAATCGCAGTTGGAATATTGATGGTGACGGTGACAGGGGCGTTTGCGCAGGATGCTATCTCTAAATTTTTTAGTAAGTATCAATCAGATGAATCGTTTAGTTCGGTAACGGTTTCCAGTAAGATGTTTAGTTTGTTTACGAACATGGATGCTGAAACGCCGGAGGATAAGGAAGTGCTAGAGGCAATCAGCAAATTAAAAGGGTTGAAGATTCTTGCTAAAGACGATGCCCGGAATGCGCGGGAACTTTATAAGGAAGCTTTTGTCTTGATTCCTATCAAAGAATACGAAGAGCTTATGTCTGTGCGCAATGACGATAAGGATATCAAATTTTACATCAAGGAAAGTGCCGGTAAGATTTCTGAATTATTGATGGTAATGGGTGGTAATGAACAATTTATGGTAATGAGCCTGTTTGGTGAGATTGATTTGAAACAAATTTCGCAGATAGGAAAGAAGATGGATGTGAAAGGCCTTGAACACCTTGAAAAAATGGGAGACCATAAGAAGAAGAATTAATTCAAAAAAATGTCAGGAATAAAACTGACATTTTTTTGTCTGTAATTTCACAGCAAGTCTTGAAAAACATTTCGTAATCATTGTTGTAAAAACCTAGAGTCAATAATTTATGCGATACTTCTTTGTTGTTTTTTTAATAAGTGCTTCCCTATTGGGCCAAGCACAAAGCAAAACCACTGAAACGCTCCTCAAGAAATATAAGCCTGTTGTTTCTGCATTCTTTTATCACAATACCTTGCGCATGCTCAATCAAAATGATGATAAAGAGCTTGACGAACTTATTAAAGATATTGAAAAGATAAGGTTCCTAATGATAAGGAAAGAAGATTTTGGCAATGGTGATTACAAAAAAATGTTAAGCGATTATAAATCGGAATCCTATGAGGAAATAGTGACCAGCCGTCATGATGGGAAGAATTTTGATGTCTACATGAAAGAAGGAAGCACAAAGGGTATGATCGTTACCGTAAATGACTCTGCAAATCTTTACGTATTGGATATCGTGGGTAGTATTCCGTTAAATAAAGTGACAACACTGTTTAACAAGATAGGTGAGAGTTCTGAAATTGTAGAAAAAGTACGAAGCTTTGCTTCGAAAGAACATGATTAATATCCAGCTCGCCTTCCCATACTGAATTAAGGGATGTGCAAATAAAAAAGTATGCAATATTCTTATATTGTAATTACTTGTTTCTTTCATCGACTTATCCTGAGTAACCAAATATCCAGTGGAAACAGTACTATCCGTTAGTAATCTCACTAAAAAATTCGGCCGGTTAACGGCCGTAAATAATCTGAGCCTGGAAGTAAAACGCGGCCAGGTATTCGGTATGCTGGGACCGAATGGAAGCGGCAAAACTACAACACTCGGTATGCTTATGAGTGTAATCAACCCCACAGCTGGCACGTACAGCTGGTTTGGTGAACTTCCTTCCAATCAAGTTCGAAAAAAAATAGGTGCTGTACTGGAACATCCAATTTTCTATCCGTACCTCAGTGGGCAAAAAAATCTCGAATTAAATGCGATGATCAAGGAATGTCCTCCTGAAAATATTCCCAATGTGCTGGCGCTTGTTGAATTGGCGGATCGTAGAGACGATAAATACAAGACGTATTCATTGGGGATGAAGCAGCGGCTCGCTATTGCTTCGGCTTTGCTGAACGATCCAACCGTTTTGATTCTTGATGAGCCTACCAACGGACTTGATCCTATGGGCATTGCTGAAATACGGGAGCTTATAAAAAAAATTGCAGCGAATGGTAAAACGATTATTCTGGCGAGTCACTTGTTGGATGAAGTTCAAAAAGTTTGCTCCCATTTTGCCATCTTAAAAAAAGGTAATCTTATTCACAACGGCCCCGTTGTTGACGTGAGCAAAGGAAGTGAAACGGTGGAAGTCCGTGCCGACAGCGAAAGTCTTAATGAATTATTATTAAAATTTGGTGGTACCTCGTCGATTGCCCGAGAGAACGGATGCTTCCAGGTAACACTCCGTGATAATTTTTACGGTAAGGATTTAAATAAATTCTTGTTTGAAAATGGGGTGGTTGCGGATCATTTGGTAACAAAGAAAAAGAGTCTGGAAAAAATGTTTTTGGAAATATTGTCCGAAGCAAACCATAAAGTATGATGTTGCATTTATTAAAAATAGATCTAAAGAAATTAACCAGTTACCGCACGTTTTGGGTCGTGTGCGGTTTGTACTTTTTGACACTGGGATTTGGTGCTGCCAGTGGCATGGAGTTTTTAAAATGGCTTGCCAGCACGTTTGAAGATTTTGATCAGAAATTGAATATCAACAGGATTCCGCTATATCATTTTCCGGACGTATGGATGAATTTAATTTGGTTTAGTGGCTGGTTGAAGATTGTCTTAGCGATTATGGTTGTGATATCCATTACCAATGAATACACTTACCGGACGTTGCGCCAAAATGTTATTGATGGTCTCAGCCGCGGCGAATTTTTAACATCGAAAATCCTCACGAACGTATTGCTAAGCCTCATGAGCGTACTCATGATTTTTGTAATCGGATTAGTAACAGGATTGATCTACAGTCCGACTATCGAGATCGACAGAATTTTAACAGACCTTGAATTTTTTCCTGCTTATTTTCTTGAAATATTTTTCTTTCTTTCTTATGCGTTAATGCTTGGAATTTTAATTCAGCGGTCAGGACTTACTATCATTGTGCTTTTGCTTTCGCAAATGATTGAGACCATCATTACAGCCAATATCGATGATTATGTTCCATGGCTTATCCCTTTTTTCCCAATGAAATCTATCTGGCATTTAATTGAATGGCCATTGCCGAGGTACGCATTCCAGGAAATTAAAGATTACGTTTCGTTGGTGTCTGTGGTAACGGTTGTCGGATGGATACTTGTGTTCAATTATTTAAGTTATTATAAATTGAAGCGTGCGGATATCTGACATGCCAGCAATGAAATAGTAACCAATTTTTAAAAAAATATCCGATAAACACCTCACGCAATCGCCGTACAGGTGTGATTTTTTTCCCCATTTTTTTTACCTTTTTGGGACTTTTCGGACGAAAATCTGGTGAGCTTTTATAGCTATCGATCAACGATTGTATCACCCCTATACCGATTCAAATTCATAGGACTGGTAAAAATTGTATCCCTTTACTAATAAAATATACCACTATGAAAACGAAATTATCACTTTTAATCTGTCTGTCAGCCGTGCTCTTCCAGTGCGCTACAGATGTAGAAACAAAATCGCCGATTTGGGGCGTTGATTTTTCCACTGAGAGCGCTACAATCTATGCTGAAGGTGCCATTGAACAACAGCATGGAGAATCCAAGGTAATGTACATCATTAATTCTGCATACCTGCGCGAGGCGCAAGGTCTCTACAACATTTCATTCACGTTTGAAAATGGAGAGACCATCCAGCTCGTTGTTACAAAGAAAACAGCAGATTGCAATTATCACTATCCGGGAACTGATTCAGAGAATCAACTTGTGTCCGCGATCTTTAATGGTACCGCATTGGACTTAACCGAAAGTTCTATTGCAGTTCAGCCTCATCTTGAGGAAAACAAATTACATATCATCACCGATATGCATAGCCGGAATGCCGGTCATTTTAACGGAATATTAAGTCGCGTTCCACTCGTTAAATAAGTAATTAAGCCAGCCCGCATCGCCTGAACCAAATGACTTTTTAAGTCAGAAAAATGGTAATCAGTAGAAGGTAATCGGTCGCCCCCGTCTGACAACCGATTGCTTCTTACTGAATACTGAATACTTCTTATCGAATACTTCTTACTGAATACTGAATACTAATTACGGAATACTGAATACTGATTACAGAATACTGATTACTGATTACTGATTACAAATTACTTATCACCGGTGGAGAAGTGCTTAAAAATTCCATATGTGCCATTACCCATTTAATTTCACCAAAGCCGTAAGCATCTCCCAATGTTTTTTTAATAGGCGTTAGTACTTTACCACCATCCTTTTCGATCGCTTGTCGAATGGTAAAAATTTTCGAAGGCTCGATAAGTTTTTCAATACCCAGTTTACCTTGCTGAACATAAAATGCCAGATGACTTTCAATAGTAGCTGTATTCAGCCCGCGTAACTCGGCAATCTTCTGGATCGCATATCCCTTTTTAAAAAGGTCAAGGCTTTGCAGTTTTGTGTCGCTTTCAGTTTGTGGCCGTATGCTGCGTTGGCGTTTAGGTGATCTGAGATGTATACGTGTTTTTAATTTATGATCTGTGCAATACGCTCCTATCGCTTCGTAAAATTGTTTTCCGTATTTCTGAATCTTCACATCCCCAAATCCCGATATCTTTTTTAACTCTTCACTATTGTGGGGAAGGTAAGTAGCCATCTCTAACAGGGTCGCGTCGGACAAGACGATATACGCAGGGACATTTTCTTCAAATGCCAATTGCCGTCTCACGTCTTTGAGTTGCTGGAAAAGCACAGTTTCATAGTCGACCTGGTGTTCTTGAATTTCGATCTTTTCTTTTGATTTGGTGATCATCACCTGTTCCATTCCTTTCAACACCAAGGTGCTCTTGGTGGTCAGCATCAGCACAGGATACTGCCCTTCTGATTTTGTGAGATATCCCTGGGAAAGAAGATCACGGAAGACAGCATTCCAGTCGTCCTTGCTGATGTCCGCCCCAGCTCCAAATGTTTTCAGCTGCTTGTGTTCCTCTTGAATTTTTGCAGCATTAGATGCCCGCAGGAAATCGATAACATAACCCGCACCGAACCGTTCTTGCAAGCGTACTACAGCCGAAAGTGCTTTCTGTGCAGCGACCGTTCCATTCACCAGTTCAACACGAGAGAGGCATATATCGCAGTTGCCGCAATAGCTGGAAGTATCCTCATCAAAATAATTCAATAAATATTTCCGGCGACACGTGCTCAGGTCGCCATACGTTGCCATTTGATCGAGCTTTCTTAAATA
>CAZAHL010000245.1:0-11233 GCA_964484845.1 uncultured Chryseolinea sp.
GCTCAAGGGGTAAAATGCGACCCCTAAAATTGAAAAATCCCCCTAAGTTCTCGACAAAGGGGGATTTTCATGTCTATAGTTGGCTTTAATCTGACGAAAGGTAAAAAGAAATCGTTGTCAAAACAACCGTTTGCAAAATAAAAGTTAGGAAAAATCACTTTTTTGGCCTGAAAACGTTCCCTTTTTTTAGAAATTAATGGCCTACTGTATCTATTAAAGTCGAATCCTTTGGATTGTATTTTTCCATCAATCGTTCCTTTAATTGCGGCTTTGACCCAGGGAAGCTCGTACGCGTGCTTATATCATAGCTTGCATAAAGCAAAAGCAACAAGAATATTCCGGCTATTACAAGAAAGATTTTCTTCGATCTGGACATCGTCAAATAAACTCGAGAACCTTATCTGCTAACTTAACATTGTCTGACAACAACTCATAGAATTGGTCCTTATTAAACTTTTGGATAACCACATTAGACTTTGCAATAACTAAATTCGTATTGACAAAATTCGGCAATGCCAGCATTTCTCCAATGAATTGTCCTTCTCCAAATTCACAAATCAACTCGCCCTTTTGAAAAAAGTTTACAGAACCCGAAACGATTATGTAGAAATTGTTATTTAGTTTTTCATCGAGGGTGAGCGAATCATCTTTTTTCAGATGGATTTCCTCACTCAGGTCTGCTAGATACGTCAGGTTAATTCCAGGTGCCGTTTCGAAGAAAGGTATCTTCTGGAAAAATAAGACCTTTTCAAAACGCATCATACGCTTGCCTTGAATGACCAATGCGTCCAATTCTCTTTTTATCCCCTCCCCTAATCTTTTCGTGTTTTGTTCGTAGGCGGTTGAATTAATTTGGCAGAGTGCCCAAGCAGATACTTCGCGTATGAGCCAGTCGGGATTAAAAAGTTGTGCGATCAGGTCTAATTTGAAATCTTCTATTTTTCGAAATCCAATCTCAAATAAAACACAAGCTTTCGTCCATCTATTAGACTGTGCAAAATCACGGTTAATCATAAATTTTAGAACTAGCTCGGAATCCAACTTGATGCGCGGATAAAAATCTTCTAAACGGTTCGTGCGTTCTGCATCGGTTAGCTCATCTAAGATTGGAATGACTCGTTTTTTTAGTTGTTCCGACAAAAAAACGTCCAAGAGTTCAATCGCATATGTAATGCCTTCAGCGGTACCGCTGTCAATATTTTCCTTAACAAGTTGAATAGAGCGCGTATCGTAAAGCATTGTTAAGAGCATGTAAATATGCTCTATATCATTTTGAATCTCCCAGCGCAACGATGATTTTATCTGATCACTAAAACCTTCGTCTCCGACTTCCTGAATCGCACTTAAATTCCAACTGATGTCAGCAATGTCAGACTCGATCGCATATTTAATACGCGTTATCTGAGAGATTCCGGCTTTGAATCCGCATTCTCCAAGCGATAAAAGAACCTGCGAGACTACGATTTTATTTGGATAGTCTATTTTACTCCAAAGTATCTCACGTGCTCGTAGACCTCCGATCCTTCCGATAACCTGAATGATCCGCAACATCATTTGATTGCTTTGACCGCTTCTATAGAACGCTACATCCAGGGCGCTGAGAGTATCTGCGCCAATCAGAACAAGGGCATTCATAGCCTGATTGCTATAGACCGAATGCCCCAAATTTTCTATGACGACGTTAATTACTTCCGGATTGTTTTTCTTAATAGAGGTCTTAATAGCGGTATTTCTAACCTTAGGTTCCGAGTCATTTAACAACTCCATCAAAAAAGAAGTGCATTCATCTTTTGAGGTATGAAGTAATAATTCGGCAGCATAATGCCTGTCATTGGGATTGGTTGAACGCGTGAGTTTTTGAATCCTGTTTTTTGTTATATCCCCTCCGTTGTCAAGAATAGCCTGCAAATCCAATTTACTAAGAATGTTTTTTTCAGTTCCTTCGGTTTTAGAAGGATCCATTCTGATGACAAATTGATCCGATATTGAAAGGCCTTTCATTTCATTCATCTTTTCCTGCGCATAATTGCGTGCAGCTTCGTCTTCATTTTTCATCAGACTATTTATCCATCCGGGCGCTTGAGCAGCATTTATTTTCTCCAGCAATTTGTATGAGAATACAGCTTTGCTCGGGGACGGTATATTCAACATGATTTCTAGCCGATTGGTAATCTGAGCATAACCCAATTCAAGTTTTTCGAGCTTTGCATCTGAACTTTCCAATTTCATCCGAAGCTTATTTCGATAACCGTTATAAAGCTTATTCACTACCAAAAAATACAGACCCGCCAGTAACACCAGGAAAATAGAAATATGAATGACGTTAAAGAATGGAACGAACGCTAATCCAAAAATTAATAAGCCCCCAATAAAACGCGCACTTTCACTTACCAACCCTTCTATTTTGGACTGGATATTAAATCGCAACCGATTATCCAGCGGAATAAAAAAAAGTTTAAAGACTGGATTTTCCAATGAATCACGCAGTGTCCAATTGAATAAACGGCTTAACGAAATAAAAAGGAAGAAATAAATAAAGCCCGCGGGAGCAATGCTCTTTTCAAACCCTAAGAAACTTCCGGTGGCAATCGAAGCAATGGAAAAGATGATCATAACCAACGGCAAAATAAAAAGCGAAATCCGCAGACCATAATTGCTTATGATACGGGGGTTCACAAATGTTTGCATAATGAGACTGATGCCGTATACGGCGCCAATAAAAAACGAATTGAAATTGGTAAGATCGCGTTCATTGGGATACTGTTCTCTCACCAGTGTCTGAAAGGAATACTGACTAAGAACAAACATCACCATGGAGACGAGAAGGAAAACTGAAAGTAACACGATGTAACGGTCACCGAAGATTTTGGTCAGTTTTGTTTCTCTTCGCACTGTCTCGCCGAATTCCTTTGGGTCATTTTTTGATAGCGAGAATATTGAAGCAATGACAAAGAGCAGCACACAAACTATGGCAATGCTTATAGCACATATGAGCAAGTAGTTAGACGTATCCGTAATCAGCTCGGTGGTAAAGGGAATAACAATAAGCGTTGCTATGATCGCTGCGATCAACTGGCCTGTGTCAATCCATCCGATAATACGTTTAGATTGGCGAAAGTTAAAGAGCCGTCCGAAAATACCCCAAAAACTAAGTAACAGGACAGCAGTAATGGGTCCTGTCATACAATACAACGCGAAGATAAAATGATCTTTGTAAGCAGGATTTCCGAAATGAATTAACCAATATGCGCTTAAGGTAAACACGAAGATAAGTCCAACGGAGACAAGTGCCAGGCTTGTAAATTTTAACCAGTTTTGAAAGGCTGAGAAGAGAGCAGTGGTTATTATTCCCATCGCACCGGCCACGAGAAAAGCTTTATCCAGGTGATCTCCCATCCGATTAAGGAACAACGAGTCCGCCGTCACTTGATAGGTTGCCAGGAAAACCCCCATAAAAAACCCGGTGCAAAGCATCAAAATTATTTGCTTCTGCTCCTGAGTTTGAATTTGAAAGGACCCGAAAAAATGGTTAGGCATAGGTAAAATCAAATATAAAAAGAAAAAACCGGCTTAAAGGCCGGTTCTTTTTCACAAAACCTTACGCTATTACCTTTTTGTCGCTGTGGTGTCTTTCTTCGCACCGGCACCCGACTTCTCTTGTTGATATTCTTTATTCAGACCTTCAATCACAGCTGGAGAGATGTCGAGAGCATCGCCCACGTAGAGGACATCACTGGTAGGATCGTATTTTAATACTACCTGAAGTCCTTTATCACTTCCATATTTTTTTAAGAAAGCTGTAATACGATCGTATAACTCCTTATTTAGCTTTGCCTCTTCTTCCATCAGCTGCTGGCTTAAGCTTTGTTGATACATTTGCAGGTTTTGCTGTTTCTTGCCAAGATCTTCCTCCACGGCCTTCACTTGTCCCAACGTCATGTTAGACACGTTGCGCTGGTAAGCCGTTATTTCATTTTGAAGACCCTGGGCCCGGTTACGATATTCCTGTTCAATTTTTTTTGTTTTTGCATCCATCTGTACCTTATTCGCCTTCAAATAATCATAATTCTTGAGCACCGAATCTGAATTAATGTAGGCTATCTGCAACTCACTGGCATCAACGGCGGTTGGGGAATTGCTTGAGCCAGGCTTTTTATTTGAAAACTGGAGGTAAAATAAAACGCCGACGGCCACCAGCAGTACGGCATTTAAAATAAGCGACAAATTCTTCATTTAAGATTTTAAGTTATGGGCCGCAAATATGGGTAGAAATTAAGAATTGACCGCGGCTCTATAAAGAAAAACTAATGAAGAGGTTCTTATGCTTCTTGATCTTGTGTTTGGAAGGAATATAAAGTATCGTCTAACCTGAGATTATCCTCATTAAAATCTTTAATAAACTTTTCGATAACTTTTGGTGTGATCTTGTCAACATGGAGGCCAACGTCCAGGCTAACTCCGAAATCACAATTGGAGTCCATATCCACGTGTTCCTTTACTTTGACTGTATCTTCCTCTTCGAGCGACATGATGACCTCAGCCATATACAAGCCGATCTCCTCTTCCAATGGATCAAGCGTTGCCAGGTTACCGTTTTCATCTTCCTCATAAGTTATTTTCTTATATTCCGGAAAATGTTGCGCTGCCCGATGTTCTGCAATTTCATACAACTCACTCTCATGATGCAGGCGAAGTGTATAGATCGCCGTATCATAAATAACATCTTTGCCTTCAAATTTTCCGATAAAATAGAAATGCGTGTATTCGTCTGTATTGTCATCCTCCTCGTCCAACACATATTCTAAACCAAGCGCTTTCATTTTAAAAGAATATTCGCTTATTACGTCCAGGTCAAAGCCTTTATTTTCATCTAACGCCATTGTAGTAATAGTTAATCTTTAATTTAACAAAAAAAACCAAAAAGGTTCTAATTTTTTTTTTGAGACTCGTTAAAGTTTTCATTCGTCCTTAAACCACGTAGCATACATAGGATAATTTCTCGCGGTTCGTTGGATAACTTCTTTCATTTCCGCCGATATGTCTTTCACGCGTTTAGCAGGCATGCCAGCGTAAATACTTCCGGGTTCCACGATTGTTCCGGGCAGTACAACAGCACCAGCAGCTATAACAGAGTTAGAGCCTATTACTGAGCCATCCATGATAATGGCGCCCATACCTATTAACACATCATCCTCTATTCTGCACCCATGAACGACGGCATTGTGAGCAATGGATACATTGTTTCCAACGACTGTGTTGAACTTCTGATACGTGCCGTGAATTACTGCCCCGTCTTGAATGTTTGTATTGTTCCCAATGAGGATAGAGTGAACATCGCCTCTTACAACGGCATTAAACCAAACTGTACAATTCTCGCCCATTCTGACTTCGCCAACAATTGTAGCGTTTTCGGCTAGAAAACAGTTACTTCCAAATTGAGGAGTATGTCCTCTTACTGATTTTATTAGAGCCATAAATGTATTTTAATATCTGACGGTTAAAATTGGTTTAAAATTTTATTCAACTGACAAGATGTCATTAGAAGGCTAAAGTTATTATTTTTGCGTCTTGAAAATGAATCATGGAGAATGTGATCAGTGAAATAGGGATTTTGGCGGAGAAAGAGGAAACATGTAACGTAGTACGTGTTTCCAAAGACACCTATGGCCGGAATGATAGCCGAAAACTATACATCGAAAGTTACGGATGTCAAATGAATTTTTCGGACAGTGAGATCGTAGCTTCTATCATGAAGAAAGAAGGCTTTGATACTACTTCCGATATCAAGCTTGCCGATGTCATTTTTTTAAACACCTGTTCTATTCGCGACAAAGCCGAACAAACCGTTCGGCATAGGTTAATGCATATTAATGGTTTAAAAAAACACAAGCCAGGTTTGCTCGTGGGTGTCTTAGGCTGTATGGCCGAACGTTTGAAAACCAAGTTACTGGAGGAGGAAAAGATAGTGGATCTGGTCGCTGGACCCGACAGTTACCGTGACCTTCCAAATCTCCTTTCTCAAGTGGAGGATGGTCACAAAGCAATTAACACCTTTCTTTCCAGGGAAGAAACTTATGCTGATATCAGCCCAGTACGGCTGAGTTCAAACGGCGTTACCGCTTTTATTTCCATCATGCGCGGATGTGATAATATGTGCACCTTCTGCGTAGTACCCTTTACCCGCGGACGTGAACGCAGCCGGGACCCTTATTCTATTGTCAATGAAGCAACCGATCTTTTTAACCGCGGCTATCGCGAGGTAACTCTTCTCGGGCAAAATGTCGATTCATACGCATGGAGCACGGAAGAAAATAACAAAGCGTGGATAGAAAAAAAGAAAGTATCTAGTGTTGTAAACTTTGCCCGGCTTTTGGAGATGGTGGCACAAGTTTCGTCCGATTTGAGAATACGATTTTCGACCTCGCACCCTAAAGATATTACGGACGAAGTGCTGTATACTATGGGCCGGTATGAAAACATTTGTAAGTCAATTCACTTGCCAGTTCAAAGTGGCAACTCGCGTATTTTGGAGCTAATGCATCGTGAATATTCACGTGAATGGTATCTAAATAAAGTCCAGAGAATCAGAGATATATTAGGTTCTGAGTGTAGTATTTCTTCGGATATGATTACCGGCTTTTGCACTGAATCCGAGGTGGAGCATAACGATACGCTGACCCTAATGGATGACGTTCAATACGACTTTGCCTATATGTTTTATTATTCCGAAAGACCTGGAACCTTGGCGGCAAAAAAATGGCCCGACGATATACACCTTGATATTAAAAAAAGAAGGCTTGATGAAATCATAAAAAAACAGCGGGAACATTCTTATTTGCGCAACAAAGCGGACGTGGGCAAGGTTCATAGGGTACTCATTGAAGGCACTTCGAAGCGATCTGAAAACTTTCTACAGGGAAGGAACAGCGGTAATAAGGTGATTGTTTTTCCGCAGAAAGATTTCAAAAAAGGACAATATGTAAACGTCCTTGTAGAGGATTGCACCGGAGGAACATTAGTTGGCAAGACGGTTAGCCAGTAAGTATAGAAGGGAAATAAAGCATGGCAATTTCGGATTCAGAAATACAAGTTGTTAAACAACGATTCAGCATTATAGGGAACTCACCGTTGCTCAACAACGCTGTGAGTGTCGCTATACAGGTTTCCCCTACGGATATGTCCGTACTGATAACAGGGGAAAGTGGAAGTGGAAAAGAATCGTTTTCAAAAATCATCCATCATCTCAGCAGTCGCAAGCATGGACAGTTTATTGCGATTAACTGTGGTTCTATTCCCGAGGGAACCATTGATTCCGAACTGTTTGGTCATGAAAAAGGGTCTTTCACAGGTGCGCATGAAGCCCGGAAAGGATATTTCGAGGTGACGAATGGGGGAACCATTTTCCTCGATGAAATTGGGGAAATGCCGTTGAACACCCAGGCCCGCTTACTCCGGGTCCTTGAAAACGGGGAGTTTCTGAAAGTAGGGTCATCTAAAGTATTAAAAACCGACGTTAGAGTAGTGGCCGCTACCAACATCAATCTCATGAAGAACGTAGAGGAGGGAAAATTCCGGGAAGACCTCTACTACAGGCTCAGCACGGTTCCGATTTACGTTCCACCTCTGAGGGAAAGAGGAAAGGACATTGAACTGCTATTCCGCAAATTTGCCAGCGACTTTGCCGACAAGTACAAGGTTAAACCTATTGTGCTTACAGAGGATGCAAAAGAAATTCTTTTAACATATCGGTTTCCGGGGAACATCAGGCAATTGAAAAATCTCGTCGAGCAGATTTCAGTGTTATCCTCTGACAACAAAGATATTGATGGCGAAATCCTCCAGCGATATTTACCAAAGGAGACCATGCTCCCGGCGTTATACCGGAATTCAGTAGATAAAGATGGCCTTTCGGAGCGAGACATCTTATACAAGGTCCTTTTTGATATGAAAAAGGATTTCAACGATCTTAAGAAACTTGTATTGGAGACCTTCCCCAACCAGGCAAAAGTAACGCAATTGGTAAAGGAACATCCGGAGCTTTTTGATGGGATCGAAACCGAACAAAATGGTGTTGATAGTGAGCATGCGGTCTTAAATCTACAGTCCCAGCATTCTCAGCAACACGTAGAAGATATTCATGATATCTCCCACGAGACAGAGGATGAATCCTTGTCCATTGAAAAGAAGGAAAAAGAATTAATTATCCGCGCACTTCGAAAGAATAATAACAAACGGAAATATGCGGCACGCGATTTGGGAATTTCCGAACGCACGCTGTATCGGAAAATTAAGCAGTATGACCTTGAGAATTAGTAAACCGCGTATGACAGGGGAAAATAGAAAGGTACTTAGGGCACTTCATAATTTGGGTTTTGCCCTCTTTTTCTTGATGCTAACTTCTTGCGGCGTTGGAATCAATTACTCTATGACGGGTAGTAATACGACTGCTAAGACGATTTCCATCACGGAATTTTACAACAATACCGACCTCGGCCAGGCAAATCTTGGCCAGACCTTCACCAACCAATTAAAGAATTACTTTATCCAGAATTCGAACCTGGGGGTCGTGATTGAAGATGGAGAACTTCAGATGGAAGGCGAAATAAGCGGTTTTAGCCTGACTCCTATTGCTCCAGTAGCAAGCTCTGATCCGACCGCTATTAACAGCGCGTCATCGACCCGTTTAACCATTACTGTGAAGGTCACTTACGTTAACACATTGGACGAAGCCATGTCTTTTAAGGACAAAAGTTTCTCATTTTACAAGGATTTCCCCAACGATGAAAACTTCACTGATGTAGAAGAACAGTTCACTCGGCAGATATTTGAGCGGATCGTCAACGACATCTTCAATGCCTCCATTGCCAATTGGTAAATTTTACTATTTTTACTTTAGGCAACGTATCTTCAAGTGGAAAAAGATCTATTTATAAAAGTACTTCAAAATTACCCATCCAGCACCGCAGAAGAAGCGCAGGAATTGTATCTACTGACCGAAAAATTTCCCTATAGCCAGCTCTTACATGTCCTTTCCGCGAAAACAAGCCAGGAACATGGTCTAAGTCATCACCAAAATGAATTGCAGCGTGCTGCCGTGTATTCAGCCGATCGAAGCATTCTCAAGAATATCATGACCGGCAATTGGATCGCAAGTAACACCGCCACCGCCGACATACTAGTAACCCCGCCGAATAGTCTGGGAAAACAAACTGTCAGCGAGGATGTTACCTCACCTGAACGGATGGCCGTCATGAAACCACTAGCGCAGGTGGAAGAGGCTCCAGGAATGGATCTTGCGGAAACTGTCATTCAAGATCTGAAAGACCTTTACGAATCCCGACACAACTTTGAGTTGAGGTTTGCGAATGGAGCTGACAGTGCGGATTATGAAAAAGATCTTAGCAAATCCAAAAAGGAAAGGATCATTGAGCTAAGCAAAGCGTTAAATGCTCAGCCAGACAACGAAAGCGAAGAAAAGACCATCGTGAAAAAGAAAAGGGAAAATACCAGGAAGGATATAATCGACGAGCTTGTAATCACGAAAAGCAAGATCGAACCTGAAAGCGAAAAACAAAAAGAACAAATTGAAATTATTGACCATTTCATAAAAGCTCAACCCACCATTTCAAACAACAAAGATAAGCCGGCCAAAATTCAGGAACCTGACCTGGACACCATAAAAACGGGGGAATTCAATGACAACATTGTCTCAGAAACGTTGGTAGATCTTCTCTTGAAGCAGGGAAAAAGGGACAAGGCAATTGAGGTTTTAAAGAAGCTCATTTGGAAATTTCCACAAAAAAAGGCTTACTTTGCGGCTCAAATTGAAGAACTGAAGAAGTAAGCTATGATTCTGGTTATCTCCCTAATTATTTTATTATCAGTACTATTGGTACTGGTTATTTTAGCTCAAAATTCCAAAGGCGGCGGACTAACCAGCCAATTTGGTGGATCATCAGCCAGCAACATTATTGGTGTGAAAAAAACAGGTGATCTGTTAGAGAAATTAACCTGGGGTTTTGTCATCGCTATCATGGCTCTTTGTCTGACAACCAATTTTATTACCCCTGACCAAGGCGGTTCCACCAATGATATTTTAGAGAGAGCAGGCGAACAAGCTCCGGTAAATCCTCCCGCACCAAGTTTAAATCTCGATCCGGATTCAGCTCCTGCCGACACCGCGCAATAAGAGTTCTTCCATATTAATCAGGCTGCGGCTTGTGAAATGTGCTTTACAAATAACCTTTTCGCTACAGGCATAAGCGTTTCCGTAAAGGGAAATTTCATACGCGCCAGGATAAGGTAAGCTGCCGGATTGGGCAGGTCTTTGAATTTTCTAATCAGGTCGAGCTTTAAATGCTCGTACGTATTTAAAATATTTTTTTCTACCCTGTCAACAAACTCTGTGTTCAAACTTCTGAGCTGTTCCTGACTTCCTCCGAAAATACTCATCTGGTAACGGTAAATGGTTGTTTCTTTTTCTGGAGGTTGTGTTACAAACAGGTAGCCTTCTTTGGCGTAAAGCGGTGTGACACCGACCGGTGAAATTTCACATTTAGATTCCACATATTCATAAATGACAGATCCTTCCTGCAAGAACCCTTTGATCTGAGGCAACGAAAAATCAATAATGGATTCCAATTCACTCATTACAGAATCGTCTTCAATCATCTGGCGGTAGCTTAATTCAAGCTTTTTAAAATCCTCCAACGAAATTTCTTTGGGGAAGGACTCCCGGATCAACGTTTTGTTTTCCTTGAGCGTTAACAGGTTTCGATAGTGAAAAACCAAATCGGCCATAAACGGATACAACTCCACTCTGCTGAATGAGTTTTTTACGGTTTGCAAATAGGCCATTAACACGTATTTCTTATACTCAAAATCTATGAGTCCTTGAGTAAGCCAATCTTTTGACAATTTTTCCATAAGCGTATTTCAACTGTAACAATTTAACATTTTCATAACTTTTCAACAAACTAAGACCACATCGCAATGTAATTTTATATCATAAAGGGCGGATTCAAAGCCATAAAATTCTATTCATTATAGTTTTTCGGAATCTGACATCACTGCCATACTGACTTTTGCATGTATTACAAAGCAGGCTGTAAAAGTTGAAAACCCCGGAAAACCTGACATTAATGTGAAAATTTTGTCGTAATTCGCATCTCTTTTCGCGTTGGCACAATAGCTGTTAGCGGGAACGTGTTACAAAAAATTGTTAACCTTTTAA
>CAZAHL010000246.1:0-11219 GCA_964484845.1 uncultured Chryseolinea sp.
TTTGTTATAGCAACTTGCATTAGTGCGGCATGACGGTTTCATAGGTTGGTTTGTACATATTCTTCGGCTTCTATAAGTAGCCTTCGAAATATTCGCGAACATTTCAAGGGTTGTGCTGCTATCTTTTTATATAACAAGAACTTGAGTGGCTACGTTTTTTTAAGACCGGCGTAGGCTTTACAATAGTTTAACACCACTGTGTAGTTTTTCATAATGTCCATCCCAAGCGATGCCCCGTTATGCCACTCGGAATAAATAATATCGGCAGATGGCGTTTTTATTTCGAATGTATTTAGAATTAGTTTCGATGCGCGCGTGCCGACACCGCTCAGGTCGCCATTCAGACCGCGGCCTATAATTTTTTGGGAATTTCTGCCTGGCGATCTTTTCAAGTCTGACGTTTTAAAAAGCAACCCCAACGTCGACCCCGTGTCAAGCATCAGATCGTAGTCTTGCGAATGACTGCCGGCGAAGTATACCTTAGACTGTATTAAGGGCCTCGAATCTTTTATAAGCAATGGAATTTTTTCATACTCGTCGGATATCTGAGCCGTGGCCGCCGGCCGAAAGGTTATCCATTTCTTAGCCAGGCTAAATTCTATTTCAAATTTTATAAAGACATCGTATCCTATAATCCCGTGAACATTGAAATGTGATGGAAAGAGATTTTGATCCGGGATAATGATTACCGGAATGCTTTCTCCGATTAAAGCCTGAATGGATACCTTATTATGAAGAGACAGTTTGCCGTCAACAGGCTTGCCATCGCCTAATCCCGAAAAGCGAATTTTCCTTTCAGGTTCCAGAATGAATCTCTTTTGAAACCGGTTTCCAAATAATACAAGGTTCCGGCAGCCGGTATCGAGGATCAAATTAACAGTAACGGTATCGTTAATTAAAACTGGTAATATGATAAGGTTCATTATACGCTGAAATTTAAAAGTTACTTCAGACACGTCTTCAGGCATTGAAAATCCTGCCTTGGGACTGGACGCAAAAGAAAATTGAACGACAAAGAGCAACACTACCTTTAAGTAAGTCTGCAGGAAGCAACGCATAGTAGTTTTTTTTTGGATGGCAAGAAAGCTACCAATCGATTGCGTCATAGAAAACACGCGAGAAGGCTGATTTTTTTGTGCGTGTAAAAGGGCCGTTGTTACTGTCTGACCAAAAGGTTACAGGGTAAATTGATATCGAAAGGGGTAATTATTTCCGAAAAAAATAACCCGATTAACGTGATTTTTTAACTTCTATGGCAATAAAAAAATGCCCGAAACCTGCTTCAGGCATTTTTTTGTTTCATTAACGAACGTTTCATGTCCGGTTATTTTTTTGCAGGCTCCGGCTTTATAGTCTGTGCCAATCTCACGGCCTCATACGTGTTTATCATTCCGCCGCTAAGACTTAACTGACTGAATGGGACTTCTACTGCGCCGCCTGGCTTGATCACTTTCAACCCATCAAATTTACGGGACGACTGAGTCAAAACATTTTTGATCTGTTCTGCGGTCAAGTCCGGAAAGTATGACCAAAGTAGGGCGGAAACGCCACTTGCGATAGGGCATGCCATGCTTGTGCCCTGCAGATCCTGATACTCATTGTTGGGTGTTGTTGAATAAATTTCTACACCAGGAGCGAAAAGGTCAACGCTCTTCTTTCCATAATTCGAAAAGGATGCGACGAGCGTACTATCGCTTGCCCAGGACGAGGCACCGATCTCCATCCAGGTCTTTGCTGCTTTTTTATTCTTGTAATAGCGGGTAGGAAATTGAGACGTTGCATCCAGATCCGACCCATCGTTGCCTGCAGCATGCAATAATAAAACACCTTTTTCCGTGGCGTATTTTACAGCTTTATCAATAACATCTTTGTAAGGGGAATAATCTTTCCCAAAACTCATGTTGATAATCTGAGCTCCGTTATCAACTGCATAAAGTATTCCGTTTGCAATATCCTTATCGCGTTCATCGCCGGTCGTCGGAACAACTCTGATCGCGATGATTTGAACATTGTCGGCAATTCCCTTTACACCTATTTGATTTTGCCGGTTAGCGCCTATTATTCCTGCCACGTGAGTTCCGTGCTTTGCGTCTCCACCTTTTACATCGTTATTGCCGTAGTTTTTCTCGTTGGGATTGTTCGGATCGTCGCCAACAATAATCCGGGAATTGAATTCTGTATTATAGCCATATTCTACTGCTGCCTTAAAGTGATCTACGCCTTCCTTTAGTTCACCAAGGTATAATCTGAGTTCTTCTAAAAATTCGTGCACCTTAATATCGCCCTCCACATCTGCAAGAACCCGCAGCAGCGTTTCTTTTGCAAGACGTACTGTATCATTCGTAGTATTCACACTTGACAAAGAAGATTTTGAAAGCGATTTTACTCCCAGGTTGTTGCTAACAATACTATCGTAATAGGTCAGTTGACCCAACGCATTTACATATAGATTATATTGCTCATTAAATTGCTCATATTGATTCTTGTTGGATGCAAATTCTTTTTCATAATGGGCCTTCACTTCTTTCCAATGTTCATATTCGCCTTTGTCTTTTTTCTTAATATTTTTTTCATCGATTGAATCATAGAGTGGTTTTAGACGAACATACTCACGTGTTACTTCATAGGTATCCTCATTGACTGATCCGTTTTTCCCTCCAATGAAATTCCAACCATGAATATCATCTACATAGCCATTTTTATCATCGTCCATTCCATTGCCGGCAATTTCATCTTCATTTGTCCATATGATCCCTTTCAGGTCTTCGTGGTCTACGTCTATTCCAGAGTCGATGACAGCCACACGTACCTTTCGTGCAGGTTTGCCTTTTAATAGCGTCTCGTAGGCTTTTTCGGTGCTTGTGCCTTGTACCCGGTCTAGTTCGGGATCGCGTAAGAACCAGTCTTTAAGTACGCCGGAAGTGTCCTGTTGCTGTAACTCCTGACTAAAAGTGTGTGCGTGTGGTGCACACAATATCAAAAAAAGTAATGTTCCGTAGGCCGTTTTTCTAATCATCATAATTTATTGTTTTTCAGTCACATCGTTGTAAATATAGTTTCTTAGGTTTAAGCAATTTCGTGGTTTTATACGGTCGGTATAGGCTTTAAATATGTCAAAAGGCTTGCCGATATTACCTCCGTACCCGTCCGTATAACTCTACCCATCACGTGGTAAGCGTCGGTTCTACCTTTGTAGAACAACCACCAAAAAGAATGTTTATTGTTTTTACCACGTTTCTCTTGTTTTATAGTTTGCTCATCGGGTACGCCGCAGTTCATCAAAAGGAAAACTGCTGATCGATACATCAGACGCTAACATACTAACAATTAATAAAATTTCAGGTTTGCCCTGTCAATAAGGCACACTTGAGCATTTGCCAAAATTGGATACCTTTACTAAGCACCCCTCAAGTATGCGTATCATTTATCTGAAAATTTACCTCAGCCTTCTTCTCCTGATTATTTTTGCAGCCAGTAATGCTCAAGCGCCTAGAATAGTCGTTAACCCTCTTGGGCATTCCGCTAAGGTTCACAATCTGCTTTTCACCCCCGATGGTCATCATATCATTTCTATTTCAGAGGATAAGACGATCCGTATGTGGAATGCGGAAACAGGGGAGATGGAAAAGAAATTCGAATCTCAAATCGGTGAAGGACCTGAAGGCATGTTTTATTCGTCGGCTATTTCGCCGAATGGTAAACTTCTCGCCGTCGGCGGTTATAAAGTAGATTCTGAGCAGGAAAATTATATTATTATAATAGACCTTGACAAGGGTGTTCAGGTGAGCACGGCGGTTGGTCATACCGATGTGATTAATAGTTTAAGTTTTAGCGGATCAGGAAATTATTTGGCAAGCGGAAGCGCCGACAATTCCGTAAAAATCTGGAAAGTTGAAAGCACGCCAAAGCTTTCGGTAATTACTTCGATTCCCATTCCCTCGGCGGTGTCGTGTATTGCATTCAATAAGTCGACGCAGGAGTTGGCAGTAGCTCATGAAAGCAAAGAAATTTTAGTGTTCGGGTTAGCCGGTCTTGATAAAGGATTAGCCAAATTCACGCCCAAAATATTCAAACGTCACAGCGGTAACATTGATAAAATTGTTTACGCTCAGGACGGCTCCTATCTCGCCAGCAGCAGCTATGATAATGAATTGATCTTATGGAAAGCCGATGGTAGTGTTGCTAAGGAATTTGAAAACCTTGACAATCCCGTCAATGCAATTGCTTTTTCAGCCGACTCAAAAATCATGGTTGGCCTGGACATTTCCGGAAAAGGTACAAGTTGGGCTGTGCCAAGCGGGAATAAATTTATCGATTACTCGGGTCATGATAATACAGTTTTTAGTGCTGCATTTGCTCCTTCCATCAAAGGAAATTACGTGGTCGCGTCAGCCGGCGGGATTAACAACGAAATCATATTATGGAATCCGATCAATGGTGTTACCGTTAGAAAAATTAAAGGTAAGGGAAGTGCTGTTCAAACCTTAGCGTTTGGAAACGACATGGAGCTATTTATCGGTCATGAAATTTCGAAGGATAAAAAACCAGTTTATAAGGCGAGCTTTGATTTTGGTTCGCTTACCCTTAACCGAAATCCTATTCCGTTAAATGCTCAACCTCAAAATTTAAATAAGAGTGTTTCTAAATCTGGCCCCAATACACTGGAGCTGCCAAAAGGAAAAAAAATTCAGACGGATGAAAATCAGGATGGGCGTATTCTGGATTATCAAATGCTTGCTGACGGGAGCATAATTGTAGCGAGCGATTTTTCACTCAAAATGTTTGATAAGAATGGCTATCTGAACAAAGAATTTATCGGTCATTATGGAGCCATCCGTTCCATCACAGTAAGCGCAGACGGCAAGTATCTTGCGTCAGGTGGGGAAGACCAGTCGATTATGTTATGGAAATTCGCAGAGACGGGTTATGCTCCGACATTGAGAGAATCGTTTGAGGGTGAGGAATGGGCATCTTTTTTTAGTTCGTTGCCCCTGGATTCATTAACGAAAGAGCCAACCAAAAAGGCATGGCAGGACGTTATTGCCTTTCTGAAAAAAGCAAACGACAAGACCTATAAAAATTTGGAGGAAGTCTATAAAACACTCGGGGAAAACGTAATTCCGTTTGCTACATTATTTCTAACGGAAGATCATGAATGGGTTTGCTGGACGCCCAGGGGTTACTTCTCCTGCTCATCTGAGGGAGGCCAATATTTTGGATGGCACGTTAACCAGGGAATTAATAAGCTGGCGGATTTTTATGCTGCCGAGCAGTATTTTGAAATTTTATACCGTCCCTCGGAAATTCAAAAGAGTATTAAACAAGGTAAGCGGGTCGAAGATATTTTGCGAGAAGCGGGTGAACGTATTTTTGATCTCAGCAAGCTCCATCGACCTTCGGTTGGTTTTTTTGACATCACGGTCACCACCCGGGCAACTGACTTGTTAAAATATGATAAGGGTAAGTTTCACACACAGGCCAGAACAATTCCTATAACGGTCGACATATACGATGGGGGTGGTGGTGTTAAGGAGGTGAACATCTATCAAAATAATAAACTCATTATAAGCGATAAAGATGTAAAGACATCTGGTGAAGGTGAAAAAAGATCGCGTACCTATGCCGTTGAAATGGCCAATGAAACGAATGAATTCAGAGTGAAGGTAATGAACTTTCAGAAAATCGAGTCGCGTTCAGATGAATTGATTATAGAATATGCCGGGGAAGTGATTGCAACGTCCACGTTACATGTCCTAGCGGTCGGAATAAACAAATATCAAAATGCTGCTTACAACCTCAACTATGCTCAACCTGACGCTTTTTCTTTCGTGGAGAAATTAAGTCAGAGGGGCAACGCCATTTTCAAGAGTGTGAACCGCGTGGAGATCTACGACGAACAGGCAACAAAAGAAAATATTACTACGGGCTTTAAGGCGATGATTGCAAGGGCAAAACCGGAAGACGTGTTTATGTTTTATTATGCAGGGCATGGAACATTGGATGAAGAAAATGACGAAGAGTATTACCTGGTTCCTACTGATATAACCAAGTTATACGGTGATCCTGCGCAGCTACACGCCAAGGGAATTTCTGCCACCGATATTCGTGGCTTTTTAACACAAATCAAATCTCAAAAACAGATTGTTTTAATGGATGCTTGTCATTCGGGTGGCGCCTTGAAATCCTTAAGCACGCGCGGAGTAGCAACGGATGAAAAAGCCATGGTTCAGTTAGCCCGTAGCTCTGGTATCGTCATGATTGCCTCCAGTGGCACGAAACAACTCGCCACCGAATTTGAAGTACTCAAGCACGGGGTTTTTACTTATGCATTACTGGAAGCGTTGGATGGAAAAGGGGATAATGGTGATAAAAAAATAACGGTCAACGAATTAAAATTCTACATGGAAGACCGCGTTCCAGAATTGACCAAACAGTACGGGGGACAGGCACAATATCCCACGGGATACATCACGGGAAATGATTTCCCCATCTCCGTCTTGGAAAAATAGGATTCACCTCATTTCGCCAGCGTATTTTTCGCTATTTTGACAGCATACCCCTTGTAAAAGGCCACTATAGCAGGCATTCTGTGCCTTTTTGACTATAAACTTTTTGGTATAGTGGTTGTCATTTTTCCCGTCTAAAAGGAGATGACTATGAGAAAGAATGAATATTTGACGCTGTTGACTTCTGTGGATGTATTGAATACGGTGCATGGAGGTGTAAGTGAGCCGAGGGTTGTATTAAATCAATTGGAACAATCCCGTGAAATGCGAATCAGAGTACCAGGTATCGAGCCCGAATCCATACAGGTGGAAGTGAATAACAATAATTTGTTTATATACTATGTTATGAATTTAACTTCTTCAGGAAAGATTGTACGGTTGCCCTACTCAATTTACAACCGTGAGATACCCTTCTTTATTGAGATAAGTAAAATCAATTCGCAGGTAGAGGAGGATGAGATGATTGTAACGCTTCCCTATAATTCTTTGGCGAACGGTTATCATAAGAGAATAACGACAAGCGAAGATTAACTCAAAAAATAAGCCCCTCGCGGGGCTTATTTTTTTTACGCCTTTACATGACTCCAGTTTTCCCCGGTTTTAATCCGGTGAATTTGCATATCAGAGACTTTGAATTTTTTTGCTAAGGCTTTCAGCGTAGGCTGCTTCTTTGACTTAAAGAGCGCGACTTTAATTTGTTTCACTTTATCGGCAGTAAGTTTCGGTCCTTCTACAGGGTTCATCCGAATAATAACATTTGGATCCTTTAAGGCATGCTTGATCTGATCATCATGCTTCACCCATTTTAAGTTTGTCGCTTTGTTGTTTTCCTTCTTATGATCGACGTGGATCACGAAGTTGTGGTTCGCATTAGCCTGTTTACAAAAGTATTCTGCAACGAGGCGATGGATATAATAGTTTTGCCTGGTTTCCTCGCGTCCAATCGTAATGCTCGGATAGCCCTGGGTAAGGCGAGGCTTAAGCACATAGCCTTCATCCAGCTTGGTTTTAAAACTTACAATGCGTCCTTTGTCTGAAACAGAGTAACGCTTCGTAGTAGTTCCTTTTTTTAATTTTAGCTCCTTCCAAGTTTCGCCTGTAAGTAGTTTTAGTTTGGTTTGTTTTGTTGTTTTAGCCATAAGAGTAAGAAGATAAAAGGTTCAGATTTGATTTGGTTTAAAATTGCTCCAATATTTTGTTCCGATAACATTCATTCATTAAGGCTACACTTGACCTTGCCAAGTTCCAACAAGCTCGAAAGGTATTTCTACACCCGCACGTTGAATCATTAATCCAGCTTCCATTATAAAGATCAGTATAATTACATTAAGCAACAATGTCTGGCACATAACGGTAGTGACCTATGCCGGCTATGTTGCTTGAAATTAGCAGGGATATTATTTAACAAGTTATTAGGATGAATCTTAGAATCCAAGAATTGTGAATTCTTTCTGCATACGAAGGCGGGAAAATCGTCTTTGTAAGAGGTAATTTGATTGTAAGTCATCGGAATTCCCTCCCAGTGCGGGATAATAGCACCAAGGCCTCCGTTATAAGCTACCCTTAGGCTATCCTTAAATTCAGGGAAGTGGCCATACCGTTGGCTTAAAATTCTTTCTTTATCACCAATAAGTAATAGCCTTTTTCAATAGGTAGATAGCCTTGCTCGTAACAGTAAAAGTATTGCGCCCCCTCTTTGGTCGTGTAAACACTGGTAAAGTAAGAAAAATCAAATCCTTTGGAGATAAGCTTATCCCGGGTCAATCGGACCTTTCCCGACGGATTAAGCTCCATCAGTATACGACGATTTTTTCGAAGGATACGGTTAATGTTCCTGATGTAATTGGTTACATCACTGTTTTGCCTGTTATTGAAAGTATTTCGACACTGATCGGAGCAGAATCTTTTATCGATGCGTCCTACGATAGGGGTACCGCATTCTTCACAACTTTTTTCCTCTTTTATTGACATACAACGATTCGTTTACAAACGACAACAAACGAATATAAACGAAAGTAAGCATTTAATATACGAATAAGGCATTTTTTGCACTTCACCTTTGTGCTATTCCACTGCGGTTGATTTACTCTATCAGCTGGGTTGAATAGAATAGTATGTTAAACTTTAAACTTTATAATCATGACAAATTTAAGAAACAGTGTAAAACTAATCGGACACTTGGGAAAAGATCCGGAAGTACGAACCTTCGAAAGCGGCAAAAAGGTAGCTAAGTTTACCATTGCCACTACAGATTCCTTCAAAAATCAAAAGGGTGAAAAAGTACAGGATACCCAATGGCATAATCTTGTCATTTGGGGAAAACTTGCGGACGTAGCGGCACAATATCTAAAGAAAGGAAATGAGGTGGCCATTGAAGGTAAATTGGTCCATAAAGTCTATGAAACCTCTGCTGGCGAGAAACGCTTTACGACGGAAATCAGTGTAAATGAAATGCTGATGCTGGGGCGGAAATGAAATGCCACAATAACCATTGGAAGCCGGGCTTTGAAAAAGACCCGGCTTTTTTAATAAATTCTCGAGCTTTCTCCGTTGTCAGTTATGGGCCGCCTAAAAGAACCGGAAACCTTCACCATAATTGGGTTATCAGGTAGCTCGTTTTTTAATTAGTTTTGCCCACATGAGTTTTTTATACCCTTCATTCTTGTGGGCTTTACTTGCCTTGTCGATACCGATCATAATTCATTTGTTTAATTTCCGTAAAACCACCCAGGTTTATTTTTCCAATACACGATTTCTAAAAGAAGTCAAAGAAGCTACCAGTGCAAAAAGGCGTTTGAAACATTACCTCATTCTTCTCTCCCGGTTATTCTTTCTATTTTTTCTGGTTATAACATTTTGTCAGCCCATCATACCAGCAGTAGAACAAATGACGAATGGACGAAACATTATCATTTACCTTGATAATTCCCAAAGCATGTCCGCTCAGACCAATGATAAAATCCGGGGACTTGATGAAGCAATTTCGTTCGCCCGCGAAATCGTTAGTTTATTCCCGCCCGATTCGCGATACAAATTAGTAACCAATGATTTTTCACCATCGGCTAATACGTTCAAAACAAAGCCTGAAATTCTCGATTTGCTCACGCAGCTAAGGTTGTCTCCCGTTAGCCGTTCTTCCAAAGAAGTTCAGGACCGAATTTATCAGGCAAAGACCCTTCGCAACCAGGAAGTATTCTGGATTTCTGACTTGCAAAAATCCACGCTGGGTCAAGTTTCGCCTTGGGACAGTGCCTCAAAATTGCATCTTGTACCTATTCAATTCGCTAAACAATCAAATGTTTTTATAGACTCCGCCTATCTTGAAAACCCATTTGCAGCAGGTGGAGGTAAAAATATTCTTTACGTAAAAGTCCGGAATGATGGAGACAAGGAAGTTGAAAGGCTTAATTTGAAACTCACAATCAATGATATCCAGGCGGCTACCGCTTCCGTTACTTTGCCGGCAGGCGGAAGCAGCGAAACGAGTTTTGATCTTGCAACAAGCCTGATTGGACTGAATGAGGCAAAAATTTCGTTCAATGATTTCCCCGTTAGCTTTGACAATGAGTTCTATCTTGCCCTTAATTTCACGGAAAAGATACGTGTTATTGAGATCCGTGGTTCAAACACGAGAACAGTCGTCGAAAAGGTTTTTGGCAACGGACAGATTTTTGATTTCGCATCTTATTCAGTAAGTAACTTTAATTACAGCTTGCTTTCAGAAGCCGATTTGGTCGTGGTTAATGGATTAAATACGATTGACGTTTCTCTAGCTGGAGCGTTGCGATCCTACGTAAGCGAGTTTGGTAGTGTATTCATTGCTCCTGGAAATAACCCAGATCCCGTTAGCCTTAGGTCATTTCTGCAAGTTCCAACGTTGAATGTTGTGGAAAGCAACGTGCAGCAAGAGCTTGAAAGACCTGATTTCTCCAATCCGTTTTTTGAAAATGTTTTTGAAGAGAAGTCCGCATCCATCGCGATGCCGCGGGCGAATAAAATATTGAATTGGGGCAGCGATCGTTCTGCCATCCTTCGTTTTAAAAACGACCAACCATTCTTGTCGAGGTTTGATCAGGGAGGAAAAATTTACCTCCTGGCGAGTGCCCTCGAACCAGCCCAAACGGATTTCTTTAATCATGCATTGTTTGTTCCTGTAATGTACCGCATCGCCTCCAGCAGCAAGAGGAATGAATCCAAACCTTATTATACGCTACAGGAAAGCTTTATCAGTCTTCGATTGGATAGCCTGCAAGGAGAAGAACCTCTAAAATGGGTGGGCGAAGAAGAGATCGTACCCGCGCAAAGGAAAATCAATCAACAGGTAATTTTCGATATACCCAAGTTTTCCATGTCAAAAGGTTTTTATAAAGTGGTTGCTAAAGGAGATACGGTAAGCCTGCTTGCTTTTAATCTGGACAAGGATGAGTCGTTGCTGGATCAATTCACCGGCGCGGAAATGAAGAGGCTTTTTGGCGATGGAGATAACATTACAATATTTCAAGTTGGCTCGTCTCAGGCTTTCAGCAACGAAATAAAGGAGCGATATTTGGGCACTCCATTATGGAAATATAGCTTGCTTTTAGCTATACTGTTCGTGTTGATGGAAATCTTACTGATACGTTTCTTAAAATAAAGATTGATGAAAATCTTACTTCAGGGTCCTGAAATCATAGATAGCAGCTCGCCCTTTCATCAAAAAGAAAAAAATATTTT
>CAZAHL010000247.1:0-11200 GCA_964484845.1 uncultured Chryseolinea sp.
AAGTTTCCTCTATCTGAGGCGAATAAGTTTCCTGCAAGGCCAGCCCCGCATACAACCATTTCAAGGGTTGGTAGCCTAACTCAGACCAACTGAAATAGAAGTTATTGATTTCGTCATCGACGGAAAAGGTGTATTGTGACTGTGTCGAGAAATAAAAATTTTTATAGTCTAAATCCATATTTAGTCCCGCTGAGCCCCCATTAAACCTTCCTACTACACCGCCAAACAGGGGTACAACGGAATAGGAGAATTCGCCATCACGTGAAAATGATTTTCCGATATAAAAGGAAACAGTTCTTTTCTCTTCATAGTTATACCGTGCTTCCACATACCAGTTTTTATTGTTTTGAAGCTGAACAATTGGACCCATCGAAAAACTTCTGCCTTCTTCGAAATAATAAATTTGCTCAATAGATCCTGTTAATTGAGCTGAACACTCAATGCACATAAGGGATGCTATGAAGAATAATTTATTTTTCATTTTCTATGATTATCACTTCCGACGTAGCCAGTTTATTCAACAAGCAAATATCTTTTAAGTGTGGATTCCAATAGAATAAAAGCACGTCAATTGGACGCCATAATAACACCCAGCTAAAAATTTCTATGCTATTCAAAAATGCAGCGTGTATTTTATTATCCTCATCCAATAACAACGGTACAACACCTTGAAAGAGGCCAACAATAACCAGGCTTATGGCCAGTAAAATCCATGATCGGAATTTAAACCTGTTGAACTCCT
Organism: uncultured Chryseolinea sp.; assembly: GCA_964484845.1. Taxonomy (GTDB): domain Bacteria; phylum Bacteroidota; class Bacteroidia; order Cytophagales; family Cyclobacteriaceae; genus Chryseolinea. Next base: position 743 of record CAZAHL010000247.1, read on the forward strand.
TTACTCTTTTTATTTTTTTTGCCGTATAATGGCTACGAATGGCATACATCAATGGCTCAGCGTATTGTTTGTCAATTTCACTGGAACACTTTAATTTATAAAAGAGCGCGGAATAGCGTTTAGCACTTGAAGCTGAATTCATGATATACTGCTCCAATTGGTGGCTCAATTGCCTTTTATAGATGGGAGAGGGATCATGTGAATTGAAATAATCCTTTAACGTCTGCGTGTCTACAGAGAGATAGACGCTTACCTTATCGCTTGATGAATCACTCATAAGAACATAGTTGCTTCATTCTTTCCTAGCCCGGATAAGATTTCATTTCTTACTTGCTTTCTTTCTCTAAGCTTTTAATAATTTGAGTACACGTGGTATTGAAAGCGTTGATATGCTCTTTTTGTGACGTGTCTGAAAATTCAGTTTTAACCTTTTGAATAATCTCCATGAAATCCTGATCCTCCAGCATGCTTAGCGTCGGCTTGATTTTGTGACAAGTCTTTTCAAAAACTTCGGGAGTATTTTTTTGCACAGCCTCTTTTAATGAGTCGAGAATCTCTTTTAGATTGTCGATCATTAAAACCACCAACTCCTTTTTAAAATCAGCATCTCCATCGGTATACTGATTGAAGTCAATATAGAGTGGTCTGCCACTGGTAGATTGAAGAATTGCGATGTTCATATGCTTAAGTTTTGTTATTACTATCCGTTCGTCATCTCTTCTTTCTTTACGAAATGGTAAGATGTCCCTACAAATATGAGTCGTTACTGGATGTGGTAAATCAGGGTAATCCCTGAAATTGATAAAATCAGGGAGACGTTGCACAAGAGCATCGTCTATTGAACGCGTTGTTTAATTGATGAAAACATACTTGAATGATACATGAATAGGAACTTAAAATACAACAAGAAGTTGTGAGTGCTGAAGGACTTTCTCCAACCTTTAAACTTACATCGGCCGGCGTCTTAGGAGTGTGATCATTGGGTACAAGAACTTACATAAGCGATATTAGAAAGTGAATTGAATCCTATAAACTCAAAAATCATTGTAATCTTGACTTTAAATATTGGGAATTTGTTGGTGAAATCTTTAGTTATCCCACGTGTGAATCACCTAGTGTAGTCAGTTTTGAATTTTTGTTAGCTCATGAAAGGGCATTGAGTAACCGATAAAAACTTAACATAAAGCTAAAAAATAATTTTTTAACAAACACCTTTTCTCATTTCATATGAGAGATCAACCGATGAGAGCGATTTGGAACACATGTTTATTTCTATTCATAACCAGCTTCGCCGTTGCACAGCACAACATTTTTTTCAAACACATCACAACAAACGAAGGACTCTCTCAAAGTACCGTAACGTCGATTCTACAGGATGATGAAGGATTCATGTGGTTCGGGACACAGGACGGGCTAAATAAATTTGACGGAAGTACAGTCAAGGTTTATAAAAATGATCCGCTCAATCCGAAAAGTATAAGCCACAATCTTATTCAAACACTCTTCAAAGACCGTACAGGAAATATTTGGATAGGGAGCGGAGAAGGTGGTTTAATTTATTTTGACCGTGAGAAGGATTCATTCAAGAGTTATCAGCTCAACCCGCTGGATAGCGCAGGGCCAGGCCGCTCCAGGGTAGATGCAATTGAAGAAGATTCAGCGGGAAATTTATGGATTGGCACATATGGAGGTGGATTGAATTTTTTTGATATTCAAAGTAAGAAGATTACAAATTTCAAAAATGATCCTCTTGATAATAGAAGCCTCAGCAATGATTATATCAAAGACCTTCTCATCGATCGAAGGGGAAAGGTATGGGTTGCTACTTTTCATGGTGGTCTTAATTGTTTAGATCCTTCAACAAAGAGTTTTAAACAGTTTAAATTCGATCCCAAGAATAAGAACACCATTAGCCGGAACGATATCTCAAAAATATTTGAGGATTCTGACGGTAATCTCTGGGCAGGAACTGATGGCGGAGGAATAAACCTTTTTAATGCTGATAAGAGCACCTTTACCAGGTACACGCATAGTGACAGTGATCCTACCAGCATAGGGCATAATGATGTCCTTTCCCTGGACGAAGATCTCAACGGGAACCTTTGGGTAGGAACGCGAAATGGTGGTATTAGCATATTACACCGTGGTACTCAAAAATTCACAACTATTAAGCATGAGGCGAGCAACGAATACAGCTTAAATAATAATTCCATCTACTCCTTGTTTAAGGATAAGGATGGTAATATGTGGGTTGGGACATATAGCGGTGGGGTTAACTTTGCCAGTGCCTTTCCTAAAAAATTTAAGCACTATAAAAATGATATTAACGATGTGAATAGTTTAAGCCACAACAATGTGCTGTCATTCATGGAGGATCACGCTGGCAACTTGTGGATAGGCACAGACGGGGGCGGTTTAAATCTCTTTAAACGGGACATTAATGAATTTACGCATTATAGACATAAGCTCGGGGACATGGAAAGCATCCGTAGCGACTATGTGTTAAAAGTGTTTGAGGATTCAGACCATACTATTTGGACAGGTAATTTTAAAGGTGGTCTAAGTTTTTTTAATAAAGAAGAGAACAAATTCACAACCCTTTATTTAGATAGCATTAATCCGGAACCTTATAAAGAAACAGTGGGTCCAATCTTAGAAGACAAGCAAGATTTTATTTGGGTTGGCACCTACGGAACCGGGATCAGCCGATACGATAAAAAATTAAAAAAGTTTAAGCATTTTTCGCCGGATCCAAACAAACCTGGTAGTATTAGTGATCCTATCGTTCTTGCGATGCATATGGATTCCAAAGGGAGACTGTGGGCAGGGACTGCAGGGGGAGGACTAAACGTGCTCGATGAACAAACCAATACGTTTACAACTTATAGGCATGATAAAAAAGACATCGGCAGCATAAGCAGTAGTTTAATAAATGTGATTTCTGAGGATATCCATGGAAATATATGGATAGGCACAAACGGTGGATTAAACCTTTTTCATCCGGAGACGCAAACCTTCACTTCATATCATGAAAAAGACGGAATGCCCAACGATGTTGTGTACGGTATTCAGCAGGATGATCACGGTAACCTTTGGTTGAGTACCAGTAAAGGTCTCTCAAAATTCAATCCGGAAAGCAAAAAATTTAGAAATTATGACCTAAGCGATGGGTTACAAGGTAACTCTTTTAACAGGATGGCTTTTTTTAAAAATAACAAAGGCGAATTGTTTTTCGGCGGATTTAATGGATTTAATGTTTTCCACCCGGATAGTTTAATTGACAATAACATTGTCCCCCCAGTTTACATCACCAACTTCGAAATATTCAATAAAACTGTAAGCGTTCATCAAAAAAATTCCCCGCTAAAAAAAGCGATTGATAAAACAGAAGAAATTATTATTTCGTATAAGGAGTCGGTATTTTCATTTGATTTTGCTGCGTTAAACTATACTTCGCCTGACAAAAATGAATACGCTTACAAACTGGATGGCTTTGACAAAGAGTGGACCTACACCAGAACAAAAAAGGCTATCTACACCAATCTTAATCCTGGAAAATATACGTTCAAAGTTAAAGCGTCTAACAACGATGGGTTTTGGAATGAAGAAGGAACTTCTATTAACGTAATAATTACCCCTCCGTTTTGGAAAACCTGGCCATTTAGAATTTTTGCGATTACAATGATTGTGATCGCCATCTATGGCTTCTTCCTGATTCGAGTGCGCATTATAAACAATCAGAAAACAATACTTCAACAGGAAGTTACGAAACAGACCGCCGAATTAATACAACAAAAGGCAGCTCTTGAAGTTGAGCGTGAAGAATCCGAGAAGGCTCGGCAGGATGCTGAACACGCCAACCAGGCAAAAAGTATTTTCTTAGCGACGATGAGCCACGAAATAAGAACTCCTATGAATGGAGTTCTTGGGATGGCTTCCTTATTGGCGGAGACAGTGCAAACCCAGGAACAACAGGAATACACTGCCACAATACGGAATAGCGGAGAGGCACTCCTCACCATCATTAATGACATTCTCGATTTTTCAAAAATCGAATCGGACAATCTTGAACTTGATAATCAAGGGTTCGATCTCCGTAAGTGTATAGAGGAGGTCATGGATGTGTTTTCAGCAAAGGCGTCCGAAATAGGTTTGGATCTTTTATATCAAATTGACCATAACCTTCCGACACAAATTATCGGAGACAAATATCGGTTGCGTCAGATTCTGATCAACCTCATCAGCAATGCCATGAAGTTTACCCCAAAGGGAGAAATATTTGTCGGTGTAGAGTTGTCGAAAATATTAAATAACAATATTGAAATTAATTTTCATGTCAGAGACACTGGGGTCGGTATTCCGGACGACAAGCTTTCCAGATTGTTTAAAGCTTTCTCGCAGGTGGACTCCGCGACGAATCGCAAATATGGTGGAACCGGCCTTGGATTAGTTATCAGCCAGCGGTTGGTCCAGTTGATGGGAGGAACGATTGTTGTAGAGAGCCAACCAAATGTGGGTACCACATTTAAATTTTCTATTCATACACAGATCAATCAGGAGCAGATCGAGCCCGCCGCACCTCAGCATTTGATTGGGTATGAAGGTAAGAAGGTATTGCTAGTAGATGAAAACACGACGAGCATCAACGTTCTTAAAAGCCAGCTGGAGCAATGGAAATTATCGGTTACATTTGCTCTATCAGGTAAGGAGGCATTAGAAATCTTAAACGAGCCAAATAGTTTTGACCTGGTGATCGTCGATATGCAAATGCCGGATATGGATGGGTTGCAACTTGCTAAACTAATTAAAATAAAGTTTGAGCGATTACCCATTATACTCGCAAGTTCGATAGGAGATGAAGCGAAAAGCAAATATCCCGATTTGTTTGCCGCTGTAATAACCAAGCCGGTGAAACAGCTTCAGCTATTGCAGGATATTTCAGCGGCCCTTAAAGGGGCAAAACCTTCCGGTGCCATAGCAGATGGTAAACAAAAGTATGTGCTCTCGGCCGACTTCGCTTCTAAATTTCCTCTTAACATTTTACTTGCGGAAGACAATCCGGTGAATCAGAAGCTCGCAGTTCGCATCCTCAATAAGTTAGGATATCAACACATTGCAGTTGCTCAGAATGGATTAGAAACCTTGGAAAAACTCAGTAAACGATTCTATGAAGTAATATTAATGGACATGCAAATGCCTGAAATGGATGGATTGGAAGCTACCAAAATGATACGATTAAAGGAACAGCAGCAACCCATCATTATTGCCATGACAGCGAACGCCATGCAAGGGGACAGGGACCTATGTTTGCAGGCAGGCATGAATGAATATCTTACAAAGCCTGTTAAACTAGAGGTACTGATGAGCGCACTGGAAAAAGCTGCTGAATCATTTAGATTGGTGGCAGAGGTTGCGCAGGGTAAAAGTTGAAGAACACTTATTTTTGAGATTTTCTGAGGACAGTCAGAAAACATTTTCATTCTTTCTAGAGCAGTTGATCAAGTTAGGAAATAAACGAAAAATTAACTGTAAGATTATAGACTTTAACAAAATGGATTACCACAAATTCTTTTCCTTATTTTATCCAAGAATCATGGTGGTGATCCTATTGTCTTATGCTACGACAGCTAATTCCCAAAAATTGGAGTTCGATCATCTCTCGTTGAGACAAGGTCTTTCCCAGGCTAACGTTTGGGATATCCAACAAGACCGTTTTGGATTTATGTGGATCGCGACAGAAGATGGACTTAATTCCTATGACGGATATTCTTTTAACGTCTTTAGAAATGATCCTTTAGATTCTTCCAGCATTAGCAACAGCAATGTACATTGTATATTGGAGGATAAAGAAGGAGGCCTTTGGATCGGAACACGCTCGGGATTAAATTTCTATAACCAGGCAACCAAAAAATTTGAACAATTTTTATATGATGCCAAAAATAATAAGTCAATTAGCAACAACGATGTAAGGTGTCTTCTGCTTGATTCAAGGAATAATTTATTGGCCGGTACAGCGCAGGGCCTAAATATCTATGATTTTGAGAAGAAAACATTCAAACGAATTTTCAAGGATTCCAACACTTCTGGTTCCCTTTTCAAGAACAGCATTACCGCCATATTGGAGGACAGGCAACATAGAATCTGGGTTGGAACAACGGATGGGTTAGGTATTCTTAACGAAAACGACACGTTTACCACGATTGTCCACGACCCTGCTGACTCTTCCAGCTTAAGTTCCAACGTAATAACTTCCATATTGGAAGATCGTGACGGAGTGTTATGGGTAGGGACATTTGACGGTGGATTGAATAAAATGAATCCGTCCACAAGAACATTTACTCGTTACGTATTTAATGAATCGGATAAACAAAGTCTGGGCGGAAATTATATCTATAGTTTAACGGAAGATAAGCAAGGAAACTTGTGGATCGCCGCTGACGGTTCCTTAAATAAATTGGATAAAGATGCAGGAACCTTCACCCGATATTCACAGACGCAAGGCGATGGAAGAAGCCTGAGTAGTAATATAGTAACAGATGTTTTTTTTGATAATAACGATAGGATGTGGGTAGGGACTCGATTCGGTGGAGTTTCCGTTTATGATGCAGGAAAGTATCCCTTTCGTCATTTCAACTACAGTAACTATGACAGAAATAGTTTAAGCAGCAACACTGTCTCTTCTTTTGAGGAAGATAGTAACGGAAACTTCTGGGTTGGTACCGATGGTGGTAGCCTGAATTATTATGACCGCAAGTCAAACAAGTTCACAAGCTACATGAATACATTTAATAACAACAAGGTATTGGCTGTTAGAAAAGATAGAAAAGGAGGGCTGTGGATAGGAACATGGAATGGTGGCTTGAATTATTTTAATCCTGTGACAAAACAAGTAAAGAAGTATAGGCACAATCCCGAAAATTCCAGAAGTTTAAGTGATAATAATATCTTCTATATTTTGCTGGACAGCAAAGGAAATATCTGGGTAGCCACCTGGGGAAACGGACTGAATAAATACACTCCTGAAACCGACGATTTTACCCGATACACTCACAACCCGAACAATTCCAATTCAGTCGGTGGTTTTGCAATCGATTACTTACTGGAAGATTCAAATGGAAAAATATGGATCGCCTTGGAAAATGATGGATTGGATAAGTTTGATCCGTTAACCAATAAATTTACTCATTACAAATCCACGCCAACGGAAGGCAGCCTTAACAGCAACAGCGTTCTTTCCTTGTATGAAGATTCAAAAAAAAGATTGTGGGTCGGAACAAGTTCAGGATTAAATCTTTTTGACCCTCAAACAGAAACCTTTAGATCTTTTAGAGAAAATGATGGACTTCCTAACAATGGCGTTCTTGGTATACAAGAAGCGGCCAATGGAGAATTATGGATCAGTACAAACAAAGGCCTTTGTCGTTTCGATTTTGAAAAACTCACTTTTAAAAATTTCTTGGAAGGCGATGGGTTACAAGGTGACCAGTTCAATCGATGGGCTTCGTTCCGGTTGTCTACGGGGGAACTTTTGTTTGGCGGGACAAACGGGTTCAATCTATTTTATCCCGATAGCATAAAGCTAAATACCTACAAACCTCCAGTCTATATAAGCGGTTTCAGATTGTTTAATAAACCGGTTACAATAGGCGAAAACGAAATTCTAAAACAAAACATTATTCTGACCCGCGATATTCGATTAAGTTACGAGCAGAATATATTTTCTTTTGAATTTGTTTCCTTAAATTACAGACAGCCGGAAAAAAATCAATACAAGTATAAGATGGAAGGTTTCCAGGGTGAATGGGTTGACGCGGGAAATGAACGCAAAGCTTCCTTCACTAACCTTAGCCCTGGAGAATATACTTTCCGGGTAATTGCTTCAAACAATGATGGCATTTGGAATGAAGAAGGTGCGGCCGTAAAGATTGTAATTACTCCGCCTTATTGGCAAACATGGTGGTTTAAGGTTCTCTGTATTTTAGCGGGCATAGGAGCAACTTACAGTATTATGATCTTTCGAGTGGCGTCCATTAAAAAGCAAAAAATCCTTCTGGAAGAAAAAATAAAAGAGCAAATGGCGGTAGTAGTCAGTCAGAAAGAAGCTGTTGAAGCGCAGGCAGAAAATATGCAAGCGCTGAATGAGGAGCAGCAGGCGCAGACAGAATTCCTCCAAACCCTGAATGATGAACTGAATAATCAAAAGGAAGAAATTATAGCGAAACAACAAGAGGCAGAAAAGGCAAGGAAGGAAGCGGAGCAAGCCAACCAGGCTAAAAGTATATTTCTTGCTACGATGAGTCACGAAATCAGAACTCCTATGAATGGCGTTTTGGGCATGGCTGCCCTGTTGGCAGAGACCAATCAAACTGCTGAGCAGGAAGAATATACCGATACAATCCGCACCAGCGGAGAAGCACTGCTGACGGTTATTAATGACATTCTTGATTTTTCGAAAATTGAATCCAGAAATCTGGAACTCGATAATCACGGATTTGATTTGCGCCAGTGTATTGAAGAGGTGATGGATGTATTCGCTGCCAGAGCTTCACAAAAAGGATTAGACCTCGTGTATCAAATCGACTCGAAAATACCTGTGCAAATTGTGGGAGATAGTCATCGGTTGCGTCAGATACTACTCAATCTCATCAGCAACGCCATGAAGTTTACTCACCAGGGCGAAATTTTTGTCAGCATAGATTTATTAAAAGCAGATAACAACAAACTGACCCTGGCTTTTCATATTAAGGATACTGGAATCGGCATACCGAAAGATAAATTGTCACGATTATTCAGGGCGTTTTCCCAGGTCGATTCATCCACAACTCGTAAGTATGGGGGCACGGGACTAGGATTAGTGATAAGTGAAAGGCTTGTGGAATTGATGGGAGGTACTATCTCAGTACAAAGTGAATCAGGGATTGGAACCACATTTACCTTTACGATAAACACAACCATTAGTCACGAGCCCATACGAAAATATGCACACTTTAATACCGCTGGTAATGAAGGAAAGAAAGTCCTTGTGATAGATGACAACAAGACAAATCTCACGATACTAAAGAACCAATTGGAACAGTGGACATTAATACCAACGTTGGCATTCTCCGGCCGGGAAGCACTGGAAATCCTAAGTCGATCAAACGGATTTGACCTTGTAATTACGGATATGCATATGCCGGACATGGACGGGGTTCAGTTATCTCTTCAAATAAAAAAGCGCTGCAACATTCCGATTATTTTATTAAGTTCAATTGGCGATGAGAGCAAGCGAAACAATCCCGGGCTTTTTTCTAACATACTGAATAAACCTGTAAAGCAACAGCAATTTTGTCGCGTAGTTCAGGCAGCACTCAGGCCAGAAACTCAGGTTGTTGCTGTGGAAGAATCTGAAGTCAAGCAGGTGTTATCAGTTGAATTTGCTTTAAAATATCCGTTAACGATTTTATTGGCTGAAGACAATATTGTTAATCAGAAACTAACGATGCGCGTCCTTTCTAAACTGGGATATAAGAATGTTGAAGTTGCTCAAAATGGGCTGGAGGCTATAGAAAAATTCAATGACCAGTTTTATGAAGTCATTTTAATGGACGTTCAGATGCCTGAGATGGACGGACTGGAAGCAACGCGGTTGATTCGTCAAAAGCAATATCAACAACCCATCATTATTTCAATGACAGCGAACGCAATGCAGGATGATAAGGATAAGTGTATACAAGCAGGTATGGATGCTTACATATCGAAACCCATCAACCTGGATGAGCTTGTCAGTGCATTAATACGAGCATCCGAATCCTTCAAACCAAAGATATTGGAATAACTGGATCAATTTCATTCCGTCCTTTACTGCCTGTTAAACAGCGTAGTCCAGTCACTCAGTTGATCTTCGGCTTGCCGAGTAAGGTCACCGGCTTCAAGGCGCCATGACCAGTTGTATTCTGTCGTCGCGGGAATGTTGATCCGAGCCGTCTCATTCAAGCCTAAAATATCCTGAATAGGAAGTATAACGGTTTTTGCCACAGACCCATATGCTAACCTTGCCAGTTCGAAATGAATATTTTTTTCACCTACCGATTTGCCAAGATATTTTGACACATGATCACGCTCTTTTTTGGTTGCATTCTGACGGAACCATCCACGTGTTGTGTTGTTGTCATGTGTTCCTGTGTACACAAAAAAATCATCGCTAAAATTATGTGGAATATGGATTGATAGGGGCATGGAATCACCAAAAGCGAACTGCAATACTTTCATTCCTGGTAAATTAAAATCTTTGCGCAACGTATGCACTGCTGCATTAATTTCCCCTAAATCTTCGGCAACAAAAGGTAACGTGCCAAGTTCTCGATTTAGGAGCTGAAAAAGTGCATTGCCGGGTCCTGCTTTCCATTTGCCACGTATAGCATTCTTTTTTTTTCCGGGCACCTCCCAATAACTGGCAAACGCGCGAAAGTGGTCGAG
>CAZAHL010000248.1:0-11194 GCA_964484845.1 uncultured Chryseolinea sp.
TGGATAGGTCCCTTCATTAAAGGTGAAGGCACTCCGGCTGAACATGTCCTGTCAAGGGGATGCCGCCAAAGTTCTGCAGTTTGCTATAGCAACTTGTATTAGTGCGGCATGACGGTTTCATAGGTTGGTTTGTACGTATTCTTCAGCCTCTATAAGTAGCCTTCAAAATGTTCGCAGAACATTTCGAGGATTGTGCTGCTATCTTTTATATAACAATGACCTGCTTTTACAAGTGGTTTTTCTACAAAGTTTAAAAAAAAAAACATCAGTCTTCTATTGGGATACTCTGCGGTAAAAAATACTTCTAATTTGAAAAATGCAACTTCAATGCATAGCTTAACTTAATGACATTGCCCTACTGGGACGATAGATCCTTCGTAATTGATTTTGTGATAGATCGGTTAAAAAGTTTCATATGATTTTAAAGCCTCATACCTCAACTTTTATTTTTCCGCTTTCTAACGAACTTCATCCTTAACTACAAAGCAATTTATCTTCGAAAAATTACTCCATCCGGCTTACAAGCGATTTTAATTCATTCCATTCAGTGAGGTCTTTTTGCAATTTATCTTTGTAGCGGTTTTTAAAAGCCCCTAATTTAAAAGCAATGATGTAGAGGCCTAACACAATAGCGAGAGCAATAAATTGGTCTAATAGTCCTTTCGTTAAACCATACCTTTCAATTTTTTGAGGCAAAAACGAAAGTGACGTAAGAAGTCCTACAGAAAGAAATATCATTCCAAACCACTTTTCGAACCTTTGATTTTTCTCGTAGATAGAAACGATGCCTTTCAAATAATGATCAACCCGGACTCCCGGTGAAAGCTTTCGTATGGCTTTATCGAGGGAAATTAAATTTATAAAAGCTACTACAACGCCTATCATTAACAATCCATAGGGTAAAAATTGAAGCTTATACTTGAAGTCAAAAGGATTGCCTATAAATAATGCGATCAAGAACACTATCTCAAGAGTCAAAACCACGTAAAATCCCAGATACAATCGCTTTATTTTATCCACCGTAGTGACCACACGCGAGGAAATTATATTCTCCAGTAATTTTTCATTGAATAAAGCGGCGCTCTGCATTTTCTTGTCTAGTTTTTCCCATGACGTTCTGAATAATTCTAGTTCCATAACTATCTGTTTAATGTGCTTGCCAATTTTGTTTTGATTCGATTCAATTTTACACCGACATTTGATTTGGATAAACCTGTTATCTCACTTATTTCGTCGTAACTCTTTTTTTCGAGGTACAATAAGACGATCGATTTTTCAATCTTATCCAATTGTTCAATGGCGACGGATAACTGCTTTAATAGTTCCTCCTTTTCATCGTAATCATTTATATCCGGAATTTCAATACCGTAGAGAGAAAGTGAATGGTCCGGCCTTTTCCTTTCCATTTTAAAATGAGTAATAGCAGTGTTTAAGGCTATTCGATACATCCATGTGGTTATGGAAGATTCATGCCGAAAACTTTTAAAGGACTTCCATATCTGCAAGACAATTTCCTGAAAAAGGTCCTTCCGATCTTCTTTATCTGAACAATATAAATTGCATACTTTATAAATAAGAGCTCTGTGATTATTCAATGTCTCTATAAAAGTTTCGTCCATTATAATTCTATTGATGCTTTAGTATGCAAGGGGATTAAAAACTTACAACAGTAGATAGAAATATTTTAGGAGAAGAGTTCGCATTACAGAGAAAAGATAGAGGACAACACAGAAGAATGGCACTTTTGTTTCAACGTAAGAATTGACTTAGCTCGACTCACCTGAATTCTCCATGCTCTAAAACCTGATCTTTTACGATGGTCTGCCCAGGTGGACTAAGGTGCTCGTCATTTAAATAATACACACCCTTTGAGACCGAATCATTTTGCATCAACGGGACGAAAGGATTAATTACGCTTACTTTAGGGTTGGATTGAAAATGCTTTTTGACCGCTTCGACAAACGGATAGTTTTCATTCCCAATTAAAAAATTATTCTCAAACCTGAATCCAAGGGATGACATTTGTTCCAAATAGGAAGTATTGAGTTGAGATTTGTGAGGAATAACCAGTAAGTATATCTGGCAATCAGACTTTAATTCTGAAATAACACTACTCAAGGACGTCATAAGCTTATTCAAGTCTTCTTCCCTCCTGTTAGTTAACAATACCGAATTGCTGATAAGGAGGGGATCACCCCTTGCATAGATTTTTTCCCGGGACGCATAATAATTTATATCGAATTTATCTTCAGCAGGGCGCCCTACCACTGTATCGGACCGGACAAAATTCCAGTGCCATTGTCCCGTTTTGTAATTAAAATAAGATAACACATGGATCCTGTCGGACAGCCACCAATAGATATTCCTTGTTATCGACCAATCACTCCAATTTAATGGATGCCTAATGCCAAGCAGATCGTTACCAACATAAATCTGATAAATAAAAACATCAGGGTCGAAAGACTTTATTCGTCCTGGAGCCAGATAATAAGTTTCGACAATACTGGTTCCTGTAATGGCCGAATTAATAATCCGGTAGTCAGATAGAGTCTTTTTCAACTGGTCGGCCCAACTCCCGACTTGCGCAGTGAAAGAGTCGCCACAAATGAGTATTGTCTTTTTTTCTTTCGATGGCTTAAGGTCACTTTCAGAATTCAATGTGGTTAATTCCGAATGGTAAAAATCAATAACCTGATATCGGTAAGCGATTTCGGTCAGAAATAAAACCACAACGCCAAGATAAAGGCAATACAAGAACTTATTAACAATTTTTTTAAAAATTAATCGTAAATGCATTTTATGATCGAAGGATCGGATGAATTCTAAATGCGATATCGCAACGGCTTACCATGGTCTTTCAAAATCAGTTTTGTTTATAGTTCGATTTATATCAACGAAGGTTGATGATGAATCATTTGATAATTTCAGCGGATCATCCTTGCTAAAAAGCTTTGCACCCATAGCTAACGGAAATAAAAATAGGTAATAGACCAGAATCAGAATCAAACGTTGAACAATTAACCCAACGAAGCTTGTCAATGCTTTCCAAATGTAATCTATCCTGACGGCCAGCATTGGAAAGATTACACAAGCCACTCCTACTATCAGCGATACAACCACCGGCCAGTGCCACGCGCTGATAAAATGGAGAATTAGCAGACTCATTGAAATCGTAAGGACTGTAATGATAGGGTTAGCAGGGTTTTTCATTTTACGGTCCGTCAAAAAAGCGTATAGATAAAAGGTGCAAGCGTACTGCTGCCACCAAATACAACAAGTAAACTTAACATGATCAGAACGATCAGAATTGGAGCAAGCCAATATTTTTTGCGTTCTTTCATAAAGAGAAATAAATCCCTGAGAAATTCCATCGTATTAATTAATCTTTAGAAAAGTTAGTTAGCCATTTTTCTTTATTCTCCCAATCAATCTGATCATTTTTCGAAAAAAAATAATTTTCTATTACAAGGTAATCCATATCCGTGCACATGAAACAACGGTAAGCCTCCAAAGGAGTACAGACAGGCGGCTCGCCGCGCACGTTAAAGCTTGTGTTGACAATCAACCCATACCCGGTTAGGTTTTTAAAGTGATCAATCAATTGCCAGTATTTTGAGTTTGTTTTTTTATTGACAGTTTGAATCCGGCAGGAGAAATCAAGATGAGTTATGGATTGAACGTCACTTCTTGGTTGATAGAGTCGCTCCCTCATCGACAGATCATAATAATTTTCGGGCACCTGCTTTCTTCGATGGTCCTGAACGGGTGAAACCAGTAACATATAAGGCGAATCCGTTTCAAGGTTGAAATATTCTGTACGTGCTTCATCCATTACAGAAGCAGCAAAGGGGCGAAAAGCTTCGCGGTATTTTATCTTCAAGTTTAATTTCTTCTGCATTTCAGGATTACGTGCATCTGCGAGGATACTCCGGTTTCCCAGTGCACGGGGCCCAAATTCCATCCGCCCTTGAAACCATCCTACGACATTTCCGTCAGAGAGAAGGGAAGCGGCCATCTTCAGAAGTTCATTAGAATCTTCGATTTTTTTAAAATTCGCCTTCACCTTTTTGCACATCTGTTCAATTTCTTTACCCCCATATTCCGGCCCGAGATAAGTGCCTTCCATGAGATCTTCATTGACCTGAGGAAAACGCTGTCCTTCAAAATACATGTGGTACGCAGTCAACGCAGCGCCCAGAGCTCCTCCGGCATCGCCCGCGGCCGGTTGAATGTATAAGCTTTTAAATTTTTTTGTTTCTAAAAGTTTGCCATTTGCCACACAATTCAGCGCGACACCACCCGCCATACACAAATTTTCTGAGCCTGTAATTCGACGCGCTTCTTCTGCCATCTTCAAAACAATTTCTTCTGTGACGATTTGAATAGCAAGCGCAAGATTACATTGCTGTTGAGTCATTTCTGTCTCCGGTTCTCGCCGTGAAAACCCAAACATAGACTCCCATTGTTTATCGTCAATCATACGAAGGCCTGTGGCATACGTGAAATATTTTTGATTAAGCCAAATCGATCCGTCGGTATGAATCGTCACCAAGTGTTTTTTAATTTGATTTACGAACGTAAGAGTCTCAGTAGAACCGGGATTGCCGTAGGGCGCTAAGCCCATTAATTTATATTCTCCGGAATTAACTGTAAATCCTAGAAAATAAGTGAACGCTGAATATAGCAATCCTACTGAATGTGGGAAGTTTAATGATTTCAGCAAGGTAATTTTATTGTCTTCACCATAACCGATTGTGGCTGTCGCCCATTCTCCGACACCATCTATTGTTAATATGGCTGCGTTCTTAAAAGGAGAAGTAAAAAAAGCACTGGCAGCGTGCGACAAGTGATGTTCGGAAAATAGCACCTTCAGTTTTTTCTTATTGTATTTTTGAATCGCCGTAAGCTCGTCCTTGATAATTTTCTTTAGAAATATTTTTTTACTTAACCATATCGGCATTGCCTGAAGAAAGGATCTCAGCCCGCGCGGCGCAAATGCGTAGTAGGTTTCAAGCAAACGTTCGAACTTCAAGAAGGGCTTATCATAAAAAATAACAGCATCTAATTCGTTAATATCGAGTCCGGAATGTTCTAAACAATACTTAATTGCGTGTGTGGGAAAATCCGGGGTGTGCTTAATGCGAGTAAATCGTTCCTCTTGTGCTGCCGATACGATCTTTCCATCGATGATCAATGCAGCCGCTGAGTCATGATAAAAAGCAGAAATACCTAAGATTTTTGTCATCCCTAATTCCAGATAAAACGGTTCACTAAGCTATCATCGAAATCCTTATCATTAATGGCAGCATCCTTGAATTTCCTAAAAACCACAAACTCAATTGATCAATTTGTTCACTACTTCTTTTGAGACTTCAAAAGCGGTACCATGACGAATGCCCGTTGGCATCGAAAGTTTCTGTGATTCATCTGTCCACGTTTCCAGGTCTGTAGATGTGATCACACCATATTTATGTTGCGTATACTTATCAAAATATACAAACCACTTTCCATTGATGTTTAAAGGGGTGGGACCCTCAGCCCAATAATCTCCCGTGATCGGTTTGCCTGGCTTGCTATACAAGCCCTGGGCTTTATCGCTGGTGGCTATTCGAATATTTTTTTCAGGTGTATTGGGTTTATCCGTTTCATCTTTCAAAAACATAACATATTTATTTGCCGCATGAATGATTGCCGCATCAATCACACTGAATTTGTGATCATAAAAAACGCGGGCTGGAGTAAATGAGGTGAAATCTTTTGTCGTGACGTAATACAAACGGTGATTGTATTTCTGCTCCTCCCCTTCTTTGAATTTGCCGGTAATTGTCGTGGCCCAGAATATATAATAAAGTTGCGTATCGCTATCATAAAACAATTCCGGAGCCCAGCAATTTCTGGCGTCCGGCTCGTGCTCCATGACCGGTATGTATTTCTGATCTGACCAATGGATAAGATCTTTTGACGAACTATATCCGATTCCTTTTTCGCCCCAGCTTACAGTCCAAACCATGTGAAACATTCCATCTGATCCCAGAATAATCGAAGGATCGCGCATGAGCTTATCTTTTCCTACCGCGGGAGTCAGGTAAGGCTTGCCTTCATTAAGAGGCTTCCATAAATAACCTTCTTCGCTATACGCCAGGTGCAGGCCATCTTCGCCATTGCCAACAAAATAACTAAAAAGATATTGGTTCTTTCCTTGCCCAATTGCAGCGATGGTGATACCTACAAAAATTACGACACAAAAAATTATACGCATAGGGATCTATTTTTGTTGAAAGTATGAGTTAATTTAGGTGACTAGCTGCCCAACATCCGAAGTAATATTGTAACTAAAATAATTACTTTCTTTTTATTCTTATACACAAGGTAAGGACCTCAACGAATCAAATTTTCCATATCATTAGTTGGCTAACTATAGTACACAAAAAACAAATACTTGTCGAGAGGCTGTCAACGCAAGTTAAGCGGAAGTATTAAGATTTGGTATCCATTGGAATGAATCTTGACTTTTCCTTTGTGTACGTCAAGGTGAGCTGATGCATCGCTCTTGTGCAAGCAATGTATAGCATACTCTTATCAACCTCATTTTGATAGTTTCGGGCGGAAACGTATGGAATAACCACTTCATCAAATTCCAACCCCTTAGCCAAGTGTACCGTTGTCAATACGACACCTTCTTTAAATGAAACACTGTCCGGGGTAAGCAAGCTAACGGAGGATGATTGCAATGTTGAAAATAAGAACTCGGCCTGGTCTTGGGTTTTGCAGATAATACCCAAGGATTGTCGTCCGGAATTTCTAAAGTCAAGGATACGATTTTCGATTTCTTCCGATTCTTCAACGTTGCTGTTGAATCCTTTAACTTCCGGGTATTGTCCATGTCTCTCCATGGCGATCAGGTCTGGGTTGTGAGATATCCGTTGAGCAAAGTGTGTAATTTCATAGGTCGACCTGTAACTTCTAAAAAGTTTCACGATATCCGCTTGCGGAAATATCTGTTCAATGCTCTCCGACGACGTCGCGCTGTACGGGTTTACAGTTTGGCGCACGTCTCCCAGAATTGTTTTTTTACAGCTAAATAGCCTCGATAGAACTGCATATTGAACCGGTGTATAATCCTGCATTTCATCTACCAGCAAATGCTTTACATGATCATACGACTGAATGCCTTCCGTCCTGAACTTGCAATAGATCAGCGGAAATACGTCAGCATACTCAAGCATACCCCCTTGCATCATCCTGAATAATTCCGGCTTTCCTATCCATTCATAAAAGCCTTTATACAAATCAAAAACATTGTCAAGTTTAAGCATGCGCGGCACAGCCTGCCAGATTTGCGACTTTTCATGACCCGTTAGCTTCCGTTGAACTGTACTTCTTACGTGTTGTTGTACATCTTTTATGACTTCATGAAAACGTTTCAACAAGGGTATGCGGTGATAAGCTTTGAATCGCTCTACGATAAATGGAAAAGGAACGATCGTACTTCCTATTTTAATTTCAGAAGCATGAAATAAATTATTCTCCAGGTGAATGATGTATTGATTCAGCTTGCTCAAAAATTCAAACGACGACTTGAATTGAATGCGTTCAATATAGGCCGCATCGTGCTTTTCAAGCAAAGCAGAAACCTGTTGAAAAAAACTTTCGAACCGGTGACTATTTTCTAGTAAGTCCGTCGCCAGGTCTTCCATTCCCATCTCCGGGATATGTTCCTCGCCAAGCTCAGGCAAAACATTCGATATATAATCAGCAAAAATTTTGTTAGGGGAAATGATGAGAATGTCTTTAGCCCTGATCGTCTCACGGAACCGATACAATAAAAAAGCGATTCGGTGCAAAGCGATGGAAGTCTTACCGGATCCGGCAACACCCTGAATGATCATGACGCGTGCTGTTTCATTTCGGATGACAGCGTTCTGATCGCGCTGGATAGTCGCGACAATATTCCTCATTTTATCATCCGATGATTTGCTTAGCTCTTTTTGCAAAATATCATCGTGGATATTGACAGAATTTTCGATCATGAATTCCATCACACCTTCCTTAATCTTATACTGCCGCTTCAACGCAATCTCTCCGTTTATTTTTCCAGAGGGTGTGGTATACCAGGCTTCACCTAATTCAAAATCGTAAAACATGGAGGAAATAGGTGCTCGCCAATCGTAGATTAGATTTGTCTTTTGAGTTTCATCAGAAAATGAATATATGCCGATATAAACCGGAGCTCTTTCAGCATTTTCAGCAGGAACAAAATCAATTCTTCCAAAATAGGGTGATTCGCCCAGCTTCAGCAATTTTCTCTTCCTGGCCACCGCCGATTCGCCCGAAAATACCATCCGGTTAATAGATTGTCCGGCAGCCACCATGTCTGCTTCGTCCATTCCCGACTGATGTTCATAGATGTACTCTTTGTTTTGCCGGAGCTCCTCCGAGAATTGTTTTACTGAATCGTCTACCCGCCTGATCGTTATCAGCAACTTCTCTTTAATTTCTTCCAGATATTCACGCTCTTCCTGTTCCGTTGTATTGACCATCGTTTTTTATTAATACCAATCTAGGTTAAACACAAATTTTTGATTCTATAAGCAAATGCGAGTTTAGATAGAATTGACTCTATTTGGAAGAAGAAGAGTGGATATTTTGATAAGCTGTCAGCTGACAGCTGACAGCACACAGCATAGGGCAGTGCTTCCACTGTCAGCTGTGAGCTGTAAGCTATTGCAGGTAAATCGTCAAATAGAATTGAATAACAGTCATTAGTGCTCAGCAGCGTCCAGAGGACTATAGCTTAACGGTATGCCTAGGCATGGAAGTTGTTGATCCCGAACCTGTGCGGTGCATACCGGGTAAAATACAAAACCATTTGTACAATGTTGCTTACTTATCGAAATGGTGCAATCGTATCCTTTTAGATCATTTCAGTAAGAACTATGTTTACTCATTGGTGTTATTTCATAATCAAATATTAATGTTATGTACTCTTATGCAAGCATCGCTGAGCTGGCCGATATAGTGAAACGAAAAGAAGTTTCGCCAGTAGCCTTAACAAAAAATTGTCTGGAGAGAATTGAAAAATTAAACAATGTATTAAATGCATTTATTACGATTAATCCAAACGCAATGGATCAGGCACGGGTTGATGCAAAAGAAATTGAAAGTGGACATTACCTTGGTCCCTTGCATGGAATACCTATTGGCGTGAAATACTTTTATGATACGGCTGGTATGAGAACCACCGCAGGGTCTATTCACTTTAAGGATCGTACACCACAGAAAGACGCCGTTGTGGTAAAGCTATTGAAAGAGGCGGGGGCTATTATTATCGGCAAAACAAACATGCACGAGCTTGGTATGGGTACTACATCTCATATAAGTTATTTCGGAAGCGTTCATAATCCCTGGAATACATCCTATGTTGCCGGCGGTTCCTCCGGGGGATCTGCCACAGCGGTAGCGGCCGGGTTATGTTACGCGACTGTAGACACAGATGCAATCGGTTCTTGCAGGTTGCCAGCATCTTGTTGTGGTGTGGTTGGCTTTAAAGGAACCTATGGCTTAATAAGTAGCGAGGGCATTCTGGCGGGAGAAAAAGCGGATGATGTAATCCTTAAACTTGCTCATCCGGGAATTACAACCCGGTCTGCTGCTGATACGGCAATCTTATTGGACGTCTTGACTAACTCAACCGCGTGGAGAAAAAAAATAACGGGAACTCGTTTTCAAAACGTCAGAAACGTTGGAGCCCAACGAATTGGTGTCGTCAAAAATTTTCATTCCACGCCGGAGGTAAAAAAGATATTTTCGCATGCCGTGGAAAATCTTAAAGGTCTTGGAATGATGACAGACATTGAAGTTCCATTTGAATCGGCGTCATTTTCTATCCAGAAAATAGACCAGGACCGGAGGAACATTTCAAAGACTCTTTTTAAGGACATTGACATACTTCTTTTACCCACGGTAGCAGCTACTACTCCCACGCTTAAAGAGGCCGAGAAATCGGGCCCGAATGCTGTCGCTGCTCAAAATACTTTTTTTTGCAATTACTTTTCCCTGCCAGCTATTACTGTTCCGTGTGGGTTTGACCTGTCGGGACTGCCTGTAGGCTTACAAATTGTTGGTAGAAGCTGGGAGGATGAAAACGTGTTACGTGTTGCCCATGCACTTGAAAAGCAGATCCAACTCACTGTACAGAATCCAAAGATTTAAATCGAGTATGAGCCTGGATGGCGCCTCAAATTAGTTGTGAAATGTTAAAAGTTAATTGAGAAATGTCCTTCATAAGTCAATGATTTCTAGTAAAAATGGACCTGCCATCTCATGTTTAATTTAGCACTAGTAAAATAAAAAACGGAAGTTTTTGTCTTCCGTTTCTATCACTTCAGATGAATGGTTTACCTCGGTAATGACGGTCAAGAACGGCCTCTGCAAAAGAGCATAGAAGGTCGGTTACATTAATGCAACGTGCAAATCGTCAAGGCCGAAACCTCAAACCTGAAACTTCAAACATCGAACACAACCCCTAAGTGCCCCACGATCTTTTTCAATTGGCCTCCACATGCTTTTTAAAATTATCAAGGATAGCCTGCCATCCACCTCGTTGCATCTCTATTGGATTTGTGTTTTCCGGATCAAATGTTTCAGTTACCTTGGTTTCATCCCCCTGACTTGAAAACTGGATTTGTACTTTTCTTCCGTCAGCCATGGCGTATTCAATGGTTTTGTATTTTTCAACGTTGGTATAAACACCTTCAAAGTCGAAACTCACGCTGCCATCTTTGGCCGCCATCGTGGTGCTGAATTTTCCTTCTACGCGTAAGTCATTTTCAGCTTTAGGTGCATGCCAGTCATCTGAAGCCTGGCACCATTTCGTTATGTGCTCAGGCGCGCTCCAATACTTCCAAACTTTTTCAATGGGTGCTTTGACGGTTGTCTCAACGGTGATGGCGGTGTTTTCTGCGGTTTCCATAATCTTAAATTTTATTGTAGGTCTATCAGTTTGTTAATCTTTTATCTCATTGACTTTACAAATATAAACACGAGAATATTTCTGAACAGGAGTAAAAGCGACAATAAGATGGGCCAGATGCGGCATTGAAAATAAGTACGGAGACGACGGTCGTTGGGTAGCGACACTATTAACCTGAGTTCGGGATAAATAAAAAGGGAAAAAAGTTTAAAAATTAAAAAA
>CAZAHL010000249.1:0-11131 GCA_964484845.1 uncultured Chryseolinea sp.
GATGCCATCAGAGTATCGCCTCATGTTTATAACGAAGCATCTGATATTGAGGCATTAATAGAAGCTTTAAAAAATAATCGGTGAGAATCAGTGCGCCTAATTATGATGGGAAGTTACTTAACGCTGGCGGTCCTTGTAAATAACGATGGGTAGTCAACGACGTAACCAAATTCATCAACCTCAATGTTTGCTTCAAAATCATTGGGTATATTCTCATAGTGATATCGAGTATTGGAAAGTCGGATGTACTTCTGTCTGACTGGAGTAATTTGCCTTTCTAATAGATCAATGTAGACAACGTAAATTTCATTCGCTTTACCATTCTTCATATTAAGCCGCTTGATCGGTAAGGTATTGGTGAATGGCGTCAATGGGATATCAACATCTATGCAACCTTGAAATTGATTTTCAGGTTTGCCGTTTAGAAGCCAATTACCACTTGCGTCACTTTCGAATATCAAATGCTCGGGGGTGTTGCTATGCTGGCTTTTTATTTCAACAAAAATAGTTTCCCAGTTTTGGTTTGTACGAATTTGATATTCAACCCGGTATATTTTTTCACCATATCGACCTACAATCACTGAATTTATTTCAGCACCTGTATTTGTAGTTATCACCAGACAGTTTTCCAATGAGTTATACTCTATTCCAGTCCACAATATATTTGTTTGCATAGCTTGGTTGTTAAGAAGTTTAGCTGGGCAAATCTTTACCTCCTTTCGAACTTTCAAAAATCTCACCGTTGAAATTGGACGCGGTCTTTTTTGAACAGAGCGAGTCCGATCTTGCTTCTACCATAATCCTAGTGATTATTAGCAGTTGAAAAGGGTAATATTTCGCCTTGTATATAAAAATGTAAATCCTAACAAAATGTTTTCAATTCCTACTAAAGCCCTAGAGCTGTTCTTGGCTGAGAATTCGTATACTCCGTCAATTGGATCTCTTATTCCATGAATGCAGGGCAGCTCCTTGTCAATTCATCGGCTATCGCTTCGAAGCATCCGCTACCTTCATAAAAAAATGAATTATGAAGAAACTTCTAATTTTTATCCCTCTGCTCATTTTTTGTTTCACTTCGTGCAACGATGAAAACGATCTTACGGAAGATGAAAATGTTGCGAAGCTTATTGAATCCATTCAGGAAAATAGTGCTTTGCTCGACTCTGCACTGGACCGCACCACAGCCCTTCTAAAAGATGGAAAAATAATTAAAAGAAATATTGAAGAAGCTGACAACAAAGAAGAATTTATTGTTCAGATGAACTCCGCCATCGGGTCTATTTTTGATCAAACTATTGCGCACTTAACGATCAAAAAACAAACTCCCAGCTTAACGAAACTGCGCCAGGATGTCCTTCTTGCTTATATCATAACGAGTAAAGATCATTTAGATACCTATGCCGCTAAAGTCAGGAGCAATGCTGAAGCAAGAAAAGGTAAAGGTGACCAGATAGAAGTTCTTAGTTATTCCTGGCTCGCTGTTAGCAGTCCTCCGATTGAACAGGTTTCTCTGAATTATACGAAAATCAGTTATATACTTGAAGTATATGAGTTGATAATGAAATATCAACAACCCGTGGATCTTGATAATTCAATAGACCTGCACATTAAAAGCAACGAAGAAATCAGGGTAGCAATCGGTCTTTTGTTGCCCGCAATTCAGGCGGCAAGGGAAGCCCCACGCTCACATAATACGCTAATGAAAATTGTGTTAGCCAGTAGTGTTTTTGACAATAAGCTGCCGGATAATATGCCTGAGCTTTTACAACAACAGCAGGCGGCGGCGTTTCTCGGAGGGGTGGATCTTTTAATCAGCGAAGCGTTCGATCATACAAATGAGAAGACAGTATCAACTGATGTACTACGCGTTATCTACGAAAATTTTATGACCGAGCTTTGGTCTCAAACGTGGGATCATAAATATAATTAAACGCAGACATCAGATAATTTCATGGGCGGTCCGCGCGTAATACCAACTGTATTTTTTCGAGCAAAGTAGCCCGGTCCTTTTCGGTAGCAATAAAAACCAGCTCATAAAAATATTTGCTTATATCCTCATAGTTGTCCCTGGCTTCAACAATAGCGCATCCCCTATATTCAATTGAAATGTCTTTTTTAATTTTGCCAGTAACAGGGTGGGGCGTTGTATTTCGGATCGTGTCTGCTTTACATCCATCGAACTGTAGCCCTAGACGATTATAAAACCGCGTTGAGAATAGCGTGTCTTCATTAAATTCCCCAGGCTTTTTGAAATAGAATTCAATGGTGTTTACGGTACGACTATCCGGGGGACCAGAAATCCGTATCGTAAAATCTCCGGGTCTCTCAATTGTACCTTCCGAAGTACCTAGGGAATCGGCAATCTGTTTTTTGTCCTTCACTCCTAGTACGTTTTTAATATCCAAAAATCCATCGCTGACCACTGGTGGTGGTAACGCTGCTTTGGCTTGCGCCCGAGCGCACTTCATACATGGCTTTAAGCCTTGAATATCCTTAGTTTTTCTAGTCTTACCTCCGGTACACATCAGGAGACTTGCACAGTTAGCATTGTTGTGATACACGTTGGAAGATTGAATACATATGAAATGATATTTATCATTTACAGAATGCTTGTTTTCTTGCGAAAAGCAGCAATGAGAAAAAATAACAAATAAGATGGCGAGATTTTTCATGTAAGCTGATATCGTACTAATTAATGTTGACGCTTCTTTAAAGTAACAATCTAAATCCAAAAACAGCGAGTTCACCTTGGCTAAAATCTAAATCTTCTGATCTTTTAAATCCTAGCGATTCATACATTTTCCACGCAGTTTGCATTGGCTTAGTGGTGTGTATAATCAGCTGGTGATGCAATTTGTCCTTCGCCCTTTTGATGCAGGCTTTCGTCAAAAGTTTGCCAACTCCTTGTCCCCGGCCTGTGTTACGTACCGCTAACAGTCTAAACCCAGAAGAATTTTGTTCATTGCCTGCGGTACCTCCAGAACTATAATATAGCATATCACTAAAATAAACGACTGCACCCATTATAATATCATCGGAAGAAACAGCTACCAAGAGTTCAACTCCTGGTTTACTTGTTAAGGTTCCGACATTTGCCAGCAATTTATAATAATTTGGTTGATCAGCTTCCTTCGGAAAACCTTCCAACTGTGAATAGACCTCTACCATCAATTTTCCGACTTCTAAAAATTCATGAAGCTTTGCATTTCTAACAGTATAGCCTTCTTTGCTCATGTTTTCGGCGATCAGAGTTCAAAATATTTCCAATATGGGAAATTTTATAAATGTAATTTTCAGGAACCCGAATTTTATCGGCTCATTTCAGATTTACTTAAACTTAATGGGTTGGAAGATGATATTCTTCAGAACTGCAAAGCGGGGAACGGAGCGCAACGAGTAGCGTACAAATTTGACAACACCAGACAAAAAGGATTTGCCAGAGCACGAAAAACAAAAGGCGTCAGAAACGGCTTATCATCATTGGCGGAATCTCGATCAAACATCAATCAGTATTGAATTTCCTTTCATACTCCTGAATTTTCCTAAGATATTCTTGTTCCTTTCGTTTAAATTCTTTTTGCATAGCATCAATCTCCGTGATTTTTTGTTGCATGCCTTCTTCTCTTCTACGTTGTTCCTCCTGAGTGGCTTCCAATTCTTCCATGTTTTGGCTCATTTCCTCTTCCTGAGCCCTCAGTTCCTCCGTCTGTTCTTTCGACTGCTGTAAGAGTATTTGAGTTTTGTAATTTAAGTTTGCTGAGTTAATGTTCAAGGCAATGATGTTAGCCAGCTTATCTAAAAATTCATGAACTTCATCGGACACGTCGTCAAAAAAAGCGAGCTCAATGACTCCGTAAATATCCGTATCCGTTTTTAACGGAAGTAAAAGAAGTTTGGGGGTGCTCACCTTTCCAAGTCCGGATTCAATGGAGCTGTAATTACCTGGAATGTTGGTCAGATACTTTTTTTCTTTGTCTTTAAAGGTTGCACCGATCAGGCCTTCGCCAACATCAATCTTTATTGCTTTCAGTCTCTCTTTGTCAACCGCATAGGTTGACATTATTTTTAAGTATTCGGCATTTGATTCTTCCTCCGATACGGCAATTGCCAGGCACCCCTGTTTTGCCTCGACATATTGAACGAGGTTTGTCAAAATTTGGTCAGATAGTTCTTCCAAATTTCCCTTGTGTTTACTCATAATGTCCCCGAAATGAGCAAGTCCCTTTATGATCCAGTTTTGAATTTTTTCCTGTTCGGTTTTTTTGAGAATTTCTTCGTTTTGTTTTTTGACCTCACGTGTCTGCTCATCAATGATCGCTTTGAGTTCTTCCTTCTGCCGTCTGGTTTTCTTTCGCTGATAACGTAAGGTGGCAATTATACTGACCGTTGCTCCTACGAGCACGAATCCGATGAACCACCAGGTTCGCCAAAAAGGAGGCACAATGGTGATTCTTATCGAAGCTCCGTCCATATTCCACACTCCATCATTATTAGAAGCGATCACTTTAAATACGTACTCGCCAGGTCCGATATTAGTATACGATGCCCGGCGTTCTGTACCAGTGTCGACCCAATCTTCATCAAAGCCTTCTAAAATATATTTGTACAGATTTTTTTCCGTTTGCCGATAGTTGAGTGCTGTAAACTCAAACGTGAAAAAATTTTGAAAGTGCCGCAGCGACAATTCCTTCGTAAGCATGATACTTTGTTTCAATACCTGATCTTTGCCAATGGCAACAGGCTTGTTGAATAATTTAATATCGGTGATATAAATCGCCGGTTTGAATAGATTATCTCTGATGTTTTTTGGATTAAAAATATTGAATCCATTAGCCCCGCCAAAAACAAGTTCTCCGGAAGAAAGACTTGTATATGACCACTTATTAAATTGATTATCCTGTAAGCCGTAACTGTCATCGTAAAATTTAAAAGAAAGGCTGTCAGCATTGAACTTGCACAATCCGTGGTTTGTACTAACCCATAGGTTGTGATCCTTATCTTCGAGTATGCCTATAATAACATCGTTGGGTAACCCATCTCTTTTTTTATATACTTTAAAAGTTTTCGTTTCATAATCAAAAAGATTTAGTCCTGCATCTGTACCGGCCCACAACCTGTTCTGATGATCAACTAAGAGTGAAAGAATGCCGTTACTGGATATCCCTTCTTCAGTTCCTGTGATGTATCGCGTAAAGATTCCTGTTACGGGATCCAACATATTTAGTCCACCTTGGGTTGCTAACCAGATGTTACCCAGGTGGTCTTCCATAATATCATTAATAGTCGACAAAGTGATTGAAGTCGGGTCGGGGGGAGTTACATACCGGGTAAAATCATCGGTGTCCTTATTGTATTTGCAGAGGCCATTTTCAAACGCTCCAAACCAAATAGTACCTTTACTATCTTTGTAAATATTAAAAAACCTTGTATCGTTTATACTTTTAGGATTGTTGGCTTCGGGCATGTAATGTTTAACCCGTTTTGTAATGGGATTATAATAATTGACGCCTCCATCCCACATACCTATCCATACTCCGCCTTCGTTGTCTGTCTGTACTGCCAATACTTTGTTATTTGTAATGCTATTGGGGTTTTTAGGATCATGTGAAAGATTGGTGAATCTCCCACTTTTACGATCAAAATAACTGACGCCCCCTCCATCCGTTCCAACCCAAATATTTCCTTTTGAATCCTCTGAAAAAGAAGTTGTATTATTATTAGCGAGACTATTATCGTCTTGCGGATTGTGTTTATACAACTCAAAGGAATAACGGTCTTTATCGTAAATGTTGATTCCTCCATTGCGAGTACCCACCCACATGCGATCATTAACATCGAAAATTACTTTTACAACGGTGTTGCTGTTAAGGCTTTTTTCATTGCTTGGATTATTGTAGTAGTGCGTAAATGTTCCTTCTTTTACGTTCATTAAATCCAACGAAGCGTCTGTACTAGCCCACACCTGTCCATGCCTGTTAACCGTAACGCTCCGTAGCAATTGACTGGAGATACTTGATGGGTCGTTCGGATTATGGATAAAGTGTGTAAAGGATCCGTTAGCAGTATTCAGGAGGTTTAGTCCTCCCGCTGTGGTGGCAACCCAAATTCCTTTTTCTTTATCTTCAAATAAACACTTTACTGCATTATCATTCAGAGTGGAAGGATTCGTTGGATCATTGGTGTAATTCGTAAAATTTTCACCATCGGCATTCAACATACTAATACCTCCTTTGTTTACACCAACCCAGAGACGATTTTGACTGTCCGTTATTATACTTTCAACACTCCCACTCAATAGTGATGAGGGGTTATTCGGATCGGGACTGAATCTCTTAAATGCTTTTTTTGTGGAATCATACACGTGAAGGACGCCTGCTGCACCCACCCATAACCTCCTTTTCGGGTCAATATGGAGGCCTGTAATGCTATTTCCAGCTAGGGATTTGGGTTCATTCGTATTAGTGATGATCCGCTCAAAAACATGGGTGCTCCTGTTATAAAAATTTAAACCATTCGAGGTACCAATCCAGAGGTTGCCCTGATCATCCTGTTCAAGGCAAACAATTGAACTGCCACCGAGACTCGTGGAATCATCCGGGTTATTTCTGAAGACCGTTATTTTGTAGCCATCGTAAAAGTTTAATCCGTCTTCGGTTCCAATCCACATAAATCCGAACTTATCCTGGAGGATATCGGTGACGTTTCCTTGTGAGAGTCCTTGCTTTACAGCTAGATGATCAAATCTTAATTCCTGCGAAATCCCTACCAGTGGCAATAAAAATATCCCACAAAGAGTGATTGTTTTGGAAAATTTCTGAATCAATTTTTGAGCTGCTTTAGTTGGCAATGGATATCACTTTTAACCTGATTCTTGAGGTGTTTACCAGAGACAATTCTGATCATAATAATCAACCTTAAATAATTAAAACCGGGTGATAAACAAGACAAGTAAGAATACTGCTGTTTGTGAATGCACACCATGGCGGATCCTCGCTTTGAGCGAATACTAATAGTTAAGTTTGATTTATTTCTTACATCAGAAGGCTTCAACTATCTTATTTTCGACGTTCAATAAAACTGGTCAACGCTGCGGAAGAACGGCTTGTTAGTTGTGTTTTGGAACAGAATCTTTGTGGATGGAAAGAAAATTAATTTTTATCGTCAACGCCTACTAAAGTGGCTCGAAGGATAGAATCTTTTTTTTGATCGGTCAGCCGCGATTTGTATTCATACAGTGCATTTTCCCATTCGCCGTAAATTGAATTGGGTAAGACGATGAACCGACTACCCCATTCCCCTTTTACTTTATCGACTTCATTTTTTCGTTCCTTTATATTTTTCTTTTCAAAGAATTGGGTGAAGTCGTTAAGGTTATCTCCAATCAGCATAATGACATGATAGGTTTGTGCAATTCGTTGCCTCCTTGTTTCTTTGGAAGACTGGTCACCACGAAATAGTAAATGTTCTTCATCCGCATAGGGAACACCCAAATTTTGTAAGTTGATGATTGTACTTTTTATCTCACTGGTATCTCTATTGCTGACGTAGAAAATTGAAATTCCCTTTTGCTTTGCTTTATGTAAAAATTCCGCAGCTCCCGGAACTAGCGTAGCGGCTGATTGGTCCGTCCATTTTTTCCACGACTCGAAGGTAAATTCCTTTCGATCCTTTATTCTTTGCGCTTCATGTTTACTATTGTCCAATATGGTTTCATCAATGTCTGTAATTATCGCATATGGCAGTCCCCTATGTTTCCTTTTTAAGGTCTCTAATTTTAAAGAAGCCAGGTTAAAAGCCTGATAACACAATGCCCTATACTCGGCAGCATGCTGTTGAAACAAAACTGGCAAGACCTTATTGGTATTTTCCAGCGTATGTGACGTTGCTACGCTGTCTTGTCCATATAGCGAAATTTTAGCAAGAATGATTAGAGAGATCAGCGCTGTAACTTTCAGATTTAATTCCACCATAGCATCGGTTGTCACGTCAAAGTTACAATTATCAGCCTCAACTTTGAGTAACGAATACATTCTAATTCGTACTATTTTGAATTGCCGGAATGTCGAAAGTCGGAAAGGCAGTATTTCAATGTAAAATTGTTATCACACCTTTATAAGTCTTCTTCACATAAGGGACGTTCAAATCAATCGTATAATAGTAGCTACCAGCGGGTAGCACTTGGCCATTCGAAGAACCATCCCATTCTTTTTCAAAACCCTTTGTCTCATAAAGTAAAACGCCACGCCTATCGTACACTCTGATAATTGCATTATCTACCTGGTCCGTATTGGTTACATGAAGATGCCATGTATCGTTGGCGTTGTCGTTATTCGGCGTGAATGCAGTTGGAATATCCAGTAAAATATTTACTTCCATGTTAATTTCCGTTTCAAATGGGTGACTCTCCTGCAGACCGTCGTAAACACTAACATAAATTGTACGTGGCCCTGATAAAATTTCAGTAGGATTTTCATTTTCATCCTGGGTCAAGTTATAATTGTATTGAATTGTGTGAAGAGCGTCCCGATATTCTTCCAGCGTAGCATGCCCGATCAGGAATAGCGTACCTTTAGGATCATAAATAGTTCTTATTTTTGGGTTAGTAACGTTCGCAATCAATTTGTCATTTGTTGAACTGAAATTCGTGGGTCGGAAGCCTACTTCTGCAATACTCAAATAATTGTTATCCACATCCCGTATATCTAACGACTGAAAAATTGCTACTGGGTCTGCACCGGGCTCGTATGTCACCACCGTTGATGATACTGTTGATGATACTGTTGATTCCACATCAAAAATTTCCGGAGGATCATTTACTGGCACAACAAGAATCGACACGACGAATACTTCGCTGGTATTTAAGCCATCATTAACCGTAACCCCTACTTCTATAAAACCATTAAAGTTTCGAGCAGGGACAATTGAGTATTTATTAACTGTATATAAATCTTTTGATGTTGATAAAATTGTAAGTGAAAATCCTTGCGGATAGTCAGGATCATCAGCGTCTGATACTATAAGGTCCGAAAGGCTGATAGCCATCGGACTATCTTCCATCATATGGAGTTCTTTCTGTCCATTGATTTTTGGAACTGAGGTGAGCGGATCAACCTGAATTTTTAACAAAAAAGGTGAGCTATCATCTTTGCCATCATTGACTGTTACGTTAACAAATAGCGTATTATTCGTAAAATTAAAAAGCGGCTTAACAGTTGTTCCCTCAACTGAATAATAATCACCAGGTAAAACTTTAAGGATAAATCCATGAGGATATTCATTATCAGGATCACTCACCAATAAATGTGACAATTGTATTGTGATAGAAGTGTTCTGTGTTATGCTAATTTCCTTTTGGCCGGTAATAACCGGAGGAACGTTCTTAGTAACTGGAAGAATATCTATTTTGAGAGGGAATTCATTACTGGTTGCTTGTCCATCGCTTACCGTAACTATAACATTCAGTATGCCAGTAAATTCCGGTGAGGGATTCATCAGGTTTCCCGCAAAACTATAATTATTACCATTAGAAAGTTTTAATGTAAAATCATCGGGGTATTTGTTATCCGGGTCCGAGACCTTTAGTTGAGAAAGCTCTATTGATATGATAGAGTTTTCATCGGAGCTCAAAGCTGTCTGTCCGGTAATGACAGGTGCATCATTCACGGGAGATACCGTTGCAGTGATGTTAACAACGGGGCTGTCGTTAATTCCATCATTCACACTTACAGGAACGGACAGTATTCCAGAAAAATCTTTCGCTGGAGTTATGGTATATCCGGATACGCTAAAGTTCTGACCACTGCCAATTTTTATTGTTGAGCTTTTCGGATCATTATTGTCCGGATCAAACACGGTTAGGTGTGATAACTGCAACGTGAAAGATTCATCCTCATTAATTTTTATAATTTGGTTTCCAGTAATTATAGGTGGCACGTTGGGGGCTTTCACAACAGTGATTTTCAAACTAAAGCGGCTGCTTTCATTTTCTCCATCGTTCACTGAAACAGTGACGGATAGAGTTCCATAAAAATTTGAAGAAGGGATTATCGTAGTTCCCGCGAATGCGTAGTTGTTGCCTGGAAAAATATGCAATGTGAAATCCTTAGGATACTCAGTATCTGTATCGCTCACTCGCAAGTGGCTCAGATCAAGTGTAATACTTTGCCCTTGGTTTACAGTCAACGGTGATTGCCCGATGATCTGTGGAACGGCATTAGGAGTTTTCACAACCTCAACTTTCAAGTCAAAGCGATTGCTTTCGGTTATTCCATCATTTACTGTAACGGGCACTTTTAAAGTGCCAAAGAAGTTGGAAAAAGGCGTTATGGTCTTTCCATTTAACGTGAAATAATCTCCGACAAAGATTTTTAAAGTAAAGCCTGCTGGATAATTATTATCAGGATCAGAAATCGTTAGATGAGAAAATGTAATGGTAAGACTTTCACCTTGATTGATAATCAAAGATGATTGGCCTGTTATCTGCGGAGCAACGTTGGGCTTTTTAACTGCATCGATCTTCAGATTAAAACGATTGCTTTCACTTTCTCCATCGTTTACGGAAACAGGAACTGATAAAACTCCGTAGAAGTTAGCAGAAGCTGTTATCGTAGTTCCGCTTACACTATAATTATCTCCAGGGAAAGCATTTAAAGTAAAGCCCGTTGGGTAAGCATTATCAGGATCACCTACTTCTAAATGACTGAGCTCGATAGTAAGACTTTCCCCTTCGCTAACACTCAGAGGTGACTGCCCGGTTATTTGTGGAGCAACGTTGGGCTTTTTAATTACGTCGATCTTTAGATCAAACCGATTGCTTTCATTTTCTCCATCGTTCACTGAAGCTGGGACAGTTAGATTTCCAGAGAAGCCGGGAGATGGTGTGACAGTAGTTCCACTTGCTGTGTAATTATTTCCGGGCAAAACATTTAAGGTAAAACCAGTAGGATATGTATTGTCCGGATCCGTTACTTGCAAGTGACTAAGTTCAAGGGTAAGACTTTCACCTTCATTCATACTTAAAGGTGACTGTCCTGTGATCTGAGGAGCAACATTCGGAGCTTCAATGACTGCAACGGTGAGATTAAAACTATTGCTTTCACTTTCTCCGTCGTTCACTGTAACGGGGACCGTT
>CAZAHL010000250.1:0-11094 GCA_964484845.1 uncultured Chryseolinea sp.
ATAGAGGAATATTAGCCATTATGGCAACTTAGGACTTCAAACGGATACTCATATTAAAATATCTGAGTAATGAATCTATTTATATTTATTCGATAATTTCTTTTAAACTGTGAATGAAAACATCAATTTCTTCTACTGTATTGTAATAATGTGGTGATGCTCTTATAGCCCATTCAACACCTTTTTCATCAAAATCTATTATACCAAACGCTCTAAAACTTGGCACTACGTTAATTTTCTTTTTTAATAATTCACTAACAATAAGTCTTGGCTCAGAACCCTGCACATGAAACGTTACTAATCCACACACCTCTGGCCCCTTGTCAAGCACCCTTACCCCATCGATTTGTATCAGTTGATTCCGCATATTGCCAGACAATAATTTTACTTGTTGCCATATTTTATCTTCACCGATATTGAGACAATATTCAATAGCGGATGCTGTGCCAAGTACCGTTGAATATGCAAATTCCCAGTCTTCATACCGTATAGCGGTGGGCTGTTGTTGATATTCATCTTTTTGTTTCCACTCAGCACCCCTCATATCAATAAACATGGGTTCTAATCCTGCATCCAATGCTTTATCTGAAATATACAAAGCACCAGTACCACGAGGACCTCTTAAAAATTTTCGGCATGTCAGACTCAAAAAATCGCATCCTAATTTCTTAACATCTAATTTCATTTGTCCAGCAGATTGGCAAGCATCTAAAATATACCAGGTCTTGCCTTCATGTTGTTGTATATAGGCTTGATAAATTTTTGCAATTTCATTTACCGGCTGCACCAATCCCGAATTAGTAGGAATATGTGTAATAGCTAAAAGTCTGGGCTGATGCTTTTTTAGCTTTTCTTCAAAGTCGTTTAAATCAACACCACCTATTCCCGCATTATTTATTCTTACAATTTTAATACCCAATCTTTTTTGCAGCGATAGAAATTGAATTTGGTTCGAAACAAAATCATCGCAATCAGTGAGAATAACATCACCAGTTTCAAAGGGAAGGGAAGATAAAGCTCTTGTATAAGCATCTGTTGCACTTGCAGTGAAAGCGATGTTGGAAGGTTTGCAATTAAATAATTTTGCAGCTTGTGTATAAAAATCCTGAATCGCTAAAGCTCTCATTGCCGATGCTTCGTAACCGCCAATTTGAGATTCCAGTTTAATATGGTCGAGCTGTGCCTGGGTTACTATATCAGGCATTAACCCTGAGCCTGCATTGTTTAAATGAATAACATTTTTTGTTCCTGCGGTTTCATTTCTGAATTTTTGAACTTCTTCTGGTGTGAAGACGCTATTTGAAGGTAGTATTATCTGTTTACTTGAATTCATCATTTTTTATTTTTTAATTAAATATTTAATTAAACTCGGCAATACATTCTATTTCCACCATTGCATTGTAAGGCAACCCTTTTACCGCCACAGTGCTTCTGGCGGGACGATGATTGCCAAAACATTCAGCATAAACGGCATTCATTTTCGGAAACAGTCCCATGTCTGTTAAGAAAACATTTGTTTTCACAACATTATTTAAGTCAAGACCTGCTCCTTGTAATACCAGTTTCAGGTTTTCAATCGCCCTTCTCGTTTGTTCATCGATATTATACCCTTCAATTTCCATAGTGGCAGGGTTTAAAGGTGTTTGGCCGGAGCAATACACTAAGTTTCCTGTTCGCATAGCTTGTGAATACGGTCCACTGGCTTTCGGAGCTGATGTTGTAACTATTTGTTGCATGTTAATTTGTTTACCCAGATGCAAAATTACTAGCGTCGGGCAGACTAATTTTTGCGTTATTAAGAAAATTGCGACTTAATTCTTTTAGTTTCACATTTTGAACGGGTAAATTATGCATGCACTTGATGAGTATGATAAAAAATTGTTGCGGCTGCTTCAGCAGAATAACAGGTTAACCACAGAAGAACTCAGTGCCAAAATAAGTTTAAGTCAAAGTGCGGTACAGCGGAGAATTACAAAACTACGAAATGAAAAAATTATTGAAGCGGATGTTTCCATCATATCGGCTTCCGCAATTGGTTTGGGCATTACCTGTGTAGTTGATGTGGTATTGCATGAAGGCAACTCAAAAGGTATAGAAAAGTTTAAGCAGGCAATGCGTAGCTGTACAGAAGTTGCACATTGCTACTATGTAACAGGTACATACGATTTTGTATTGATTGTAAATGCAAGGGATATGAGTCATTTTGAAGCATTTGCAAAGAAGCACCTTATGGATAACGCAAACCTGAAACACTTTTATACTCATGTGGTGATGGATAAAGTAAAAGTGGGATATGGGGTTGTCGTTTAGTGTTTTTGGTAGCGGGATAGCGTCTTAGTAACTGAATGCTCAATGCAATTAGGCATCGTCTTACTGAACTAAGCCAGTTGAAAAAACTTTAACGTCTAGTATCCACGTCATAGAATATGCATTTTTTAAGAGGCTGCTGCACCCCCGTCATCATAGGTCGAATGTTACTGATAAAGGTTTGTGATCACTGTATTGTGTCCAATCGTTATACTTTCCTACTTCTACATTTTTCAATTTTTCGATAAAGTCTGACGAAGCAAAACAATAATCAAGATGATATGGCTTGTCTTGGTGGCGATACATGAATAAGGTTGGGTGTTCTTCTTTTCCCTGCGTCAGCTTGTAAAATTTATGGTAGGTGCTAAAAATTCCCTTTGCCTCTAATTTCGCTACGACTGTCGAATGGTTTCCTTCTCTGTGAGGCTTATCCCAAATCGAATTGCTGTTAAAGTCGCCAACTAATAGAGTTTTGTTGTCTAATAATAAACTGTCGTAGTATTGAATCGCTTTCCAAACTTGAGTTATGTACTGACCGTCTTTGTCTTGCGGATTGTTAGCCCAAATTGCAAACAATGTAAAGTTAAACTGCCCATCCGTTACGGATAGCGGTAAAATATTTTTAAAGTTGGGATTGTGTATGTCAAGCAGTTTGAATTTAAAACTACTATAGGAAAAAACTCCCAGACCTTTGTGAAGATTTGTCCCGTACCAAAAAATGTCAGTAGGTAAAGGTGCTTCCTTATTGAATTTTAACTTTTCGGGATGCTCGCATTCGGGAATGACTAAAATATCCGGCTTATGTGTCAGAATAAAGTTCGCCTTTTTGCGGAAGGCCATATTACAGTTCCAAGTAATAATTTTCATACTGTCTTCTTGCAACGTCGTTCTTTTAAAACTGCTACTAACAGATACAGGTTAGAGTTGTACTCAAGTAAATCGACTTCTTTGTCGCCAAAGCATAAAGCATTAAAATGCAAAAAAAACAAGATGCCATGTCGCCTGGACAGCTGGGCCATTTTACCCAACTATATGTCGCTTGCTGTCCGTGCTCGTAATTTTGCACCGGATAAAAATAACGGTTGTGCCAGCATTGTCCCAAGATATCTGGCATCTCATGCACACAATATTTTTTTCTGAAGGTTGTCTTAAGACATTTTCCTGGTGATACATCATACCATCCTGTCAAATATCTCCCCTTTGCCACCGTCAAAAAAACGGCCCCTTAAAAGTCTTGTGCAAAAGAATGTTTTAAAAAAAGGTATTATAGGACATTGCATCAAAAGTACTACAATGAACAGGTTGAAAAAAATTGTTACTTGAGGCCTCAAAGCATCCATTCGGAAGATTGAACTTAAGAGCCAATCCGTTGCTAAAATTAACGGGTATACAGTAAGGATGTTTTTCGCAACGCGTATCCAATAAGAGGTTTTTAAAGGTCGGGGTTTGTTAATTTCGAAAGCCTCTAAAAAGTTTAAACATCCATTACAAGCATGTTCCCACTTTTTGAAATTAGCGTAGTTATCAAAACTGATGTTAACCTGCCATTCTGATACACAACTTTCGGACATCAACTTATTAGAGGTTTTCAATTCTATAAACCCCTCCTGTAAAACCAGTTGCTCTTGGAGATGTTCCAGCCGCTCTTCATAGGTTCGTCTCTTTATCCTTGGATCAATGCTTTTTATTATTACCACCATTTTCGCTTTCAACAATATTTTCCAATTTCTGATATTCAAATTTTAAGAAGGATTCAAACTTTTCAAGAGCTTCTTTTAACTCCGACAATATCGAAACATTGTCAATCAAAATTTTGTCCCGATTAAAAAAGGAACAAAATTCCGCCAGCCTGAACGCACCTGTAACATTCCCCCCGAAAAAAGGAAAAGAGTTTACAGTAATTTTTAATACCGATTTACCCCCTTCCAAACCTGGAGATGCATTAAGTAATAAAACAGGCTTTCCTCGGAAAAATTTTGTCTCTATTCTTGTGAACCAATCTATAATATTTTTAAAAAAGGCGGGAAAATTTCCATTGTGCTCCGGAATGGAAATAACATATCCATCGTAGCTTTTGAACGCAGTGTCTAAAGATAGTAGATCAGATGAAAATCCGTTACGGCGCTCTTCATCTTCACTGTACATTGGAATATGATAATCCCGCAGGTCTATAATGTCACAAGGGAGATCTAAGAGCGGAACTACATATTTAATTAATTCCAGATTAATAGAGGCCGAATTGTTACTGCCAGATAGGGCTAAAACTTTCATGAGACACCCTGGTTAGTTAGAATATTTGTTGAGGCCGCGACTAAGCTTAACTCTTCAATCTTATGTGTATTGTTCAGCCCGCTGTCATCTCTTTGTTTTTGGAATTCCTTAAAACTAGGTACAGCAAGCAGCTGATTTTGAATGTCCTTATCTTTAAAATGGGACAGATGAACAAAGGTTGTTCCGTCATCCATGAGATAAATATTGTAGCGAAAGTCGCTGCTTTTCAGCTTTTGAAAATCAGCCATGAATAATTTGATATTTTCCCGGTTCTTCTGAACGTATTCAGCTTTTACGGTGTAGCTTACCTTTACAATAATCATTTTGGTGTGTTTTAATTGTTTTGATAGTAAAACAATCAAAGGCACCAGAACGTGACTGAAAATCAAAAATTAATCACAAGCTTCAGCTTATCTGGGTCAACGATAGAATATATCTGCTTTATTTTTGAGTTTTCAATTTCGAAAACCTGACAGTTCACCAGATTTTCCTTGTCATAAAATAATAATGCCGGCTGATGGTTTACCTCACTATATGAGACTGAGAGTAGGTTTTGATATGTTTTATAAACGTAAAGCATAAGTTTCGCAGCGTTGTTAACGCCAACTGTAAGTTCTTTCACAATTTTAACTTTACCGCCTCCGTCAGTTTTAACAACAATTTCATCTGATAACATTTCAATCAAATCCTCCATATTGCCATTTTTGATGGTGCGGATATAGTTCTTTAAATAACTCTCAGGAACATTGGGCACCGTTTTCGCCGGACCGTCCCCTACTTTTAATATGTTTTTAGCCCGACTTAATAATTTCCGGGAATTTTCGGCAGAAAAAGAAAGAGCCTCGCCGATTTCTTCGTGTGAATAATCGAATGCTTCCTTTAAAATAAATACTGCTCTTTCCTTCGGATTTAAATTTTCCAAAAGTACCAGCATTGAATATGACAGGATCTCTTCCCTTTTAATATTTGCATCTGCCATTTCTATAGGCTCCGGAAGCCACATGCTCAGCGCTACGGTTTTTCTGTTCCGCTTTTTTTTATTTATTGCCTGATTGATTACGCTCTTAATTAAATACCCCGCTTCGTTCTCAAGCCCCTCTTTTTTATTGGTGATTTGTTTTAATATCACGTCTTGGACAACATCGATAGCATCTTCTGCAGATCCTAAAATGTTATAAGCGTAAGGGAATAATCTCTTTTGATAATTTTTTAATATATCCATTTTTTGTTTCTACTTATGTTGTTAAGGATCTTCGAAGTCTATGTCTCAAGCAAGACAACCAACTCCCAAGCAAATATTAGTCTTTTGCCAACGCCTGCCATAATTTACTAATTCTATTCAAATGACGTCAGCGTTCTCTGTGATTGTTAGCGTAAAGACTTCGCTCGCACGCTGACTAAGTTCACGCTTTCAGTCGAAAACCCGCCCCTTTTTCATTGGACTATTTTCTAATTTCTTGAGTGCCTTGGTCAACAGGGATATCTATAAGATTATTTAATCTAAATTTTGTTATTTCAGTAATAGTGCAACACGCTGAGTCATGTGTTTTATAAGAAATATCAAGTGTATCTATATCACCATTGCTTAGTTTCATATAAGCTTTATCAGTTTCTGAAAAAAAATCAACATATAAAACGCTATCAAACGGGCTGTTCAAATCATTAATGGCTTTGCAATCAAAAAAAGTTGTGTCTGAGCCATTTAAATAGAAAAATTCAATTTTATTCTTGTCATAAATTTTATTGGGGCCGAAAAGCAAATCTTTGCTGTCTGTTTTGCTAACTATTTTGAATTTTACAGAATAGTCACTGGAAATGCAATCCAAGTTGCCGCACGGGTCGCATGAGGATAATAAAAGTCCAGTTGAAATAATTAATGCACAAATTTTAGAAATCATATCACTAGTGGCCTATTAAAATATTAAAATCGTTCTTTGACATATTGATTTACAGGTGTTTAGGTCATTAAAATGATCGTGACGATTTGATTCATAGATTCGCTAAAATCGAATTTATGAATACAGGGCTATATGTTTTTTCTCAAGTGATTCTTCATCTTCCTGCACGAGCGTTTGATCGTTGTGTGGAGCATTTTGAAGGCAACAAATACGTTAAACATTTTACGTGTTGGAATCAATTGCTTTGCATGATGTTCGGTCAACTTAGTGGGCGCGATAGTCTTCGCGATTTGCTTGCTTAACGCTTGAATCCTTTTTCTTATCTCAATCTCG
This sequence comes from uncultured Chryseolinea sp., assembly GCA_964484845.1. Lineage (GTDB taxonomy): Bacteria > Bacteroidota > Bacteroidia > Cytophagales > Cyclobacteriaceae > Chryseolinea. The sequence continues at coordinate 6,810 of CAZAHL010000250.1, forward strand.
AGTTTAACCTTACCGACGCAATTTTTAAGGTACCTACAACATATCACATGTCCTATAGCATAGGTGTAACTGTGCTCGAATGTCCGTTTAATTTTGGTTACCACTCAAACCAGACAATTAATCTTATCTGCTCATCCTCTAATTTTTTTAATGTCCTAAAAGTTTCAACAAGTGAAAATAGCTTGGCCCAATCGTTGTTTAAGTCAGCCGGTATGTCTAATTGCTTTATCTCATTGTAGTTAATTGTAGAAAAGCCAAATATTTCTCCTCCGCCGAATTTATTCTCAAAGGATCTGATTTCATTCATTTCATTTTTTACTATGTCAGATGCATTTCGTGGAATTCCCCTGTCCTTTGCTATAGCATCTATTTTAAACTCATTTCTTAATATTCTTTTAGAGTATCCAAATAGCAATTCCGTTGTCTCGTCAACAGTGTCAATTATGGAAGAAATGTCCATCCATGCTATCCACGAATACTCATTCTCCCTTTCTTCAATTAATAAATAGGGACTGTACTCAATCCAACCTTTGGTCTCTAGTGGCATTGTTCTTTTTGTCAATTCTTAAATAGCATTTCACACAACGGTATGTCAGTAGCAATTCTGTTTCTGATGCTTGCACTAAATTAATTGAAAGCCTTTTATACATTAATACTATCCCGCAATTGCATAACCATTTTCTGGCGCCGAGTTAATTCCTTCATGGGTCGCTATTTCAATTCTAAGTCAATATGGTCGTGTCCTTTAATTAGCTCAACAATGTCGTTGTAATCTTCAAGTCTTTGTTCCGAAACAGTTGAATTTCTCCAAACAAGTTTAAAGGGCTCTCCATACTCGGTCTTTATAAATCCACCAACCAGAATATCGTTTAAGGCATTCCAATTCTTTCCCCATTTGTTTTCGTCCACGAGTTGCTCCCCAATTGCTTGAAAAAATCCCTTTAAATCACTGAACTTCTGTCCGTCAATTTCAAATTCCTTTTGTTGCAAGGAATATAAATTTGATGGCTGTGCTAATATTCCTAATCTCCTTGAGTAATCCTCAAATTCCGCTATCAAGTTTCCTATTGCATTTCTAGTATCTGTCTTTTCATTCATTTTTAAAAGAATAGAACAAACACCTCCAATTAATTCCGTTGATGTGAAATGATGACTTGCTTCATTTTTCAATGACTTAAATTCATAAATTAGACTTGCTTTCTCCAATTCTTTGTAGATGTCGTCAATTATTTTTAGGTGATCTCTCATTTCCATAATTGCGCACAATGGCATATATAAGGTATGCGGCTTAAAGATCACATCACAATCCACCGTAGATAACTAAAGTTACTTTCAGAATTAAAGATAACAAAAATGATCCCGCATATGATTTTTATACTGTGTTGTGCGGTCACCTCTACTCGTCTCCATTAACATGTTGTTGGCGGACGTTACGCTATTCTATTACCTCAATCAATTTATCCCCATTTATTTTAAGTTTTCTTCTAGGTGTCATAGTAAGTATCATTGTACACAAGTATATGTGATAGTAGCGATAATTGAGTCCCTCTGATTTACAGTCACCCACTGACCAGTACACTTTTTGTTAATTGTGTCTGAAAGAATCTTTTCGCTAAAAGTTGAATCATTGTATAGAATGATTGTCGAAATACCTTCTCGAGTGCTTAATTTGTATGTCCCAAATTTGCCGTTTGAGTTACACGTAATCAGCGTCAAAAGAATTATAACAACGGCCGGATAAATTGTGGTCATAATTGTCATGATTGTCCTTAATTGTAATGGCCGCCAAGGTTTTGTATCCGTAGTGGCATTTAAATTTCTTCACTTTCCAAGCATTACTAAATTTATTAAACCTATACAAACGCAAAAAAACTTCGCTACAGCCATTACTGATAAATTGTGTGGCCAGCCGAATCTACTGTTTCCATAGTACTCTCGTTTTTTTCAATTTATTGATATCATTGATCAAAATAAAAACCAGTATTAAGAGAATAAATACTAAGCCCATTATTATTTTATCTGCTGTAAAGCTTTCAGAAATACCTTTTAAAAATCCGCCTATCGCATTTCCTCCTAGCGTCATACCTCCTTGATTACTTAAATAGTCCTTTAGAAACGTTAGACCAATTAGGGCAAAGAGAAGAACTAATAAATGTCTCGCAAAACGTTTCCAAATGTTTTTTGAATCGGGCTTTTTTTCTTTCAAAAAGAGAAATTCTTCACGTATACAATTAAATATATCGTTAATCACCCTTACGTCCTTAAAGGTTAATTCCTCCCTCCCTTTTCCCTTTTCAATTATTATTTTTTTATCTCCTTCACAAAATTGAATACTTTTGATATAGTTAATTGGGATTCCAGTCAGTTGTGACGGAATTATATTTTTCTTAAGGTCCTCCTTTATCGACATAACATATTCGTTACTGAAGTGTCCAAATAATATAGCATCCTTACTAATCAGAATAATCTGGTTCTTGTCACTCCAATATTGCATAAATCTCTTTTATATGGCTAGCTACGTTTGGTGATTATGCACTTTGTTACGTGGCGTTACCTATCTGCTCTTAATAAATAACACTTCGCTAAGTCAAGTTTATAAATGTCCTCATTCCAGTTTGCGTACGGGAACTGGTCACCGTCACAAATTTCGAGATAGCATCCGATTTCTTTTAGTCGTTGTTCCTCATCAACATGATATTTATCGTTATTAGGAATTCCGTCTTTGTCGAGGTCATTATTGTCATATGCCTGCCAGTAGCCACGATTTAGAATTTCATTCAATCCTCCGACATTTTTGTCAGGTGGGAGTAATTCCGAAAACCGCGCAGCATCATGTCGCTGATTGATAATTTCATTTCGCTTTAATGGTTCACTTTCAAAGTATTGAATGTTGCTACTGTATCCGTCTACTGACTCACCTTTATACTCCAAATTGTAGGAGATTACATCGTCATCATGTAAATGAAATGACAGGGCATATGTATTTAGTCGTAAGCTCATCCCATTTGCGATTTCATAGAGGTAAAAAGGGTCTTCAAGACTTACATTCAACTCCAAAATGGTTGTCCAGTAATTCGATCTGCCAGCTACCAGGTAAAAGATACCAGGACTTGAATAGACTCGTGAATCAAGTATTTCCTGAAAATTGTCACCGTTAACCACAATTTTGTCAAACGTTGTTAATTTCCTTTTCTCTTTCAGTTCTCTTTTGAGAGCATCAACAATGTCAGATTGTTCTTTTTTAAAAATACTAAGCGTCGTTGAAAATAGTCCCATTTATATATTCGGTAACAATTCCGTTTTAGCAATGATTGATGAATAAAGTTACTTGCAGAATTCGTGATACAAAAATCGTCCGCATATGATCGCATAGCTTGCTAGTTGTCGTTCACTCTACTTAATTTTTACTTTAAAATTCCCTTCAATTATTATATCACGTGAAAAGCATGATTGATCATCACCCTTACACTGGCCTTTTAATTTTGTGTATCCGTTCAATTCGCTTCCTTTCCTGAAGTCTAATGAATTAATTTTAAAAACTGTTGTGATGGGCAGAATTTGCATTCTCTTGTGATTAATTGGTGGGGTGAACCAGGTCTCAATTTGATATATATTCTTAACTACCAAAATTCTGTACTCCCAGAAAATATATCCACTATGATTGAACAACAAAATCTCCAAGGTATCACCTCTTACACTAGCGCTTGACGATCTTATATAAATTTGATTCTTTCCATCTTTCGCATCATAATTTACAATTAGGTCAGCGGTTACAGTATCGGTAACAGGAGTTTCTTGTATTACCACTGTTCCATCGTCAGTACTTCTTTCAGTTATTTTTACGAAGATTGTGGAATACGTTTGATTTTGATTTTCAATAGTTTTATGAAAATTAATATCAAGCAGGACTTTTTTAGGCTTGCTTAATTGACAAAACACTTTTGTTGGAAAAATTATAAGGAACAAAATAACAGTTGTTCTCATCACGTGATAGTTAACGACCTATTTATGACGGCTTGGTTTTCGAACCCGTTCTCGTCCAACTCTGCGAAACTAAATTAAGAAAACTAAACTTTATGCCAACAATTCTTCCTAAGCTGGCATAAACGCAGAGTTGACGGTCGTTGTCTACCTGCAAAACTTTTCTAGCATTCAGTAGCATCATCGACAACAGGATTGGATCCATGCTACTGCCGTGTACAGCCTGAAAAAAACCCTTCGTTTTCTCCCAAAAAGATTCCAATCCTGTTAAAGGTTTTTAGCAAGCAGCATAGTTCAGGGTGGT
>CAZAHL010000251.1:0-11065 GCA_964484845.1 uncultured Chryseolinea sp.
GAATGAGCCATATCAAGGAATAGACGATGGCTTCACCACCTATCTCCGTACTAAATTCCATGATCACGAATACTTGGGTATTGAATTGGAATTGAATCAAAAATATCTTGGTACCGAGCAATGGGAATTGATAGCAATCGGCTTGAAAGAAGTTTTACTAGCCTTGGACCATGATTCGCCTGATTGAAGGATTATTAGGATGGCGGGAAATTAATGACTGAGATAAAAAAGATGTAGCATGAATGACCAAAAAAAGTGATTAACCCTACCGTTGCAATTCATTCAAAAGATCTTTCAGCTTATCTAAGTGTGTTCCATAAAGTTTTCTAAGATACCACGACGCAAACCACGAGCTGATAAAGAAGAAAACAAGCGCCATTGCTAAAAGGGGGAGCAGGTTACTCGGTTGCGAAAGATATTCAATGTATTTTCCTGTTCCTCTTTCCAAGGCTCCAAACAATATTCCAAGGCAAAAGTAAACGGGATATAAAAACGCATAACTCCTTTTGTAAAATTTTAAGTAATCCGTAAGACTTTTTACCAGCATCTCAATGTTATCCCGAATGTTTTCATTTGCCCCGCTAAAGCGATTCAGCAACGTCAATTTTTTCACATAATAAAAAGCGTATAGGATGAACAACAATAAAAGAGATATCGAAGTCCATTTTAGCGCTCCGGTTTCTAGCGTAGTGGCGTAGATCAACAATACAATACTCAAGACCACGGTAAAAATAAGCTCCAACCACACGTTTCGCTTCATCTTATCTATGATAGACCTGCTTCTGCCTTTTAGCATCAGCGCAATTTCTTCTTCGTCCTTCGGCTGAAACTCAGGTCCGTTGTTTTTCCAGATATATTTTAATTCTTCCAATTCCATTTTTAGGGACACATAAGTTTTTTCAATTTTTCGCGAATGCGGTTCATTCGTACGCGTACGTTGTTTTGAGTTATACCAACTGTTTCAGCAATTTCATCATAGGGAATTTCTTCCAACGCCATCATGATCATCGCTCGTTCTATTTCCGATAATTGGCGGATTGCACATTGAAGCTTTTGAAAGTTTTCTTCTGGGTCATCCCCCCCGGAGTCAGAAATGTTTAAATGCAATTCCCGAAGATTTTCCGTTTTAACAAGCCGGGTCTGTTTTCTAAACCTGGATATTGCAGTGTTCAAAGCTATCCGGTACATCCAGGTGGAAATCTTTGCTTCTCCCCGGAACGATGAAAATGATTTCCACAATTGGAGTACTATCTCCTGAAACAGGTCATTGCGAACCTCTGGATCATTTTCATACATGATACAGATCTTATGGATTAATCCCTGATGGTCATTAATAAGGCTAATGAATTTTGTTTCTTCAGCTATCACCAGAGGAGCGTGTCTTTCCATGAATAAGTCGAAGGTAGAGAAAGAAAATTACACGATTGTATTTGATTTTGCGAACAGCAATTCAAATTCTCAGAAAAAAAGTGTACAGATTACATTTTTAAATTATTACAACTAAATTAGCCCTTCAACCATTTCAATCGTATGAAAAAATTTTTACAGGTTTTATTTTTGATTTCCCCTTTGTCGCTGCTTGCTCAAAATCAATTGGTGATAAACGCTGATTCAGGAAAAGATAAGATAAACAAACACATTTACGGTCATTTCGCTGAGCACTTAGGTCGGTGTGTATATGGGGGATTCTATGTTGGAGAAAATAATACTACAATTAAACATACGAACGGAGTTCGAAACGATGTAGTAGATGCGCTAAAGAAATTAAAGATACCAAACCTGCGCTGGCCAGGGGGATGTTTTGCGGACACCTATCATTGGAAGGATGGAATAGGACTAAAGCAAACCCGCCCGACGATCGTTAATAGATGGTGGGGAGGCGTAACGGAGGACAATAGCTTTGGGACACATGATTTTTTAAACATGTGCGAACTCATTGGCACAGAGCCTTATTTGTCGGGTAATGTTGGAAGTGGCACGGTTCAAGAGTTTATAGATTGGGTTCAATACACAACCTTTAATGGCGTTAGTCCGATGTCGGATCTCCGAAAGAAAAACGGCAGAGACAATCCTTGGAAAGTAAAATATTGGGGAATCGGAAATGAAGCCTGGGGTTGTGGCGGCAATATGCGTCCCGAATATTATGTAGATGTCTATAGGCAGTACTGCACGTTTCTATCAGCCTGGGAAAATGACGAAAAAATTTTCCGGATTGCGTCAGGAGCAAATTCCTCTGATTATAAATGGACAGAGGTTTTGATGCGTGATATTCCTCACAACATGCTCGAAGGCGTGGCCTTGCACCATTATTCAGTAATTGATTGGGGTAAAAAAGGTCCCTCAACGGAATTTACAGAGGAACATTATTTCACTACCATGCAACGCGCTTCGATGATGGAAGAGCTGGTCCAAAAACATTCCGCCATCATGGACAAGTATGACCCTTCTAAAAAGGTTGCGCTGGTTGTTGACGAGTGGGGAGGTTGGTACGATGTTGAACCAGGAACAAACCCTGGATTTCTATACCAGCAAAATACCATGCGCGATGCCATGATCGCGGGAGTTACATTAAATGTTTTTCACAACCATTGTGATCGGGTTCGAATGGCAAACTTGGCTCAAACCATCAATGTATTGCAGGCAGTCATTTTAACGAATGAAGAAAAAATGTTGCTGACACCCACCTATCATGTACTGGAAATGTTCAATGTTCACCAGGACGCCACCATGTTGCCTTTAACGGTTAAATCAAATGACTATATTTTTAAGACCGAAAAGCTGAAAGCTATTTCAGCTTCCGCATCAAGGGATTCTAGCGGGTTAACCCATATTTCTCTCGTTAATATTGACGCCAATAAAGAACAGGAGATTTCGTTGGAGATCCGTGGCGCCAAGTTTCAAAACGTAAGCGGAAAAATCTTAACCTCGCGCAAAATCCAAGATCACAACACCTTTGACCAACCAGAAAAAGTAAAGCCATCGGCCTTTAAGGGGTTTACATTAACGGGTGGCGTTTTAAAAGGTAAGCTTCCTCCTTTTTCAGTGGTCGTTTTAGAATTAAAATGAGGTTAGCAGATAATGAAGGAGCTCGCTTGATGCTGTTGTACAAAATTGCTGTTTATCGTCAAAAATACTGCGTTTAAAGGTAGAATTTACACTTAAAACTACCGAAATAGCTTGAACATCCCTGTATCGAATTCTAGACCTTTTGTCTCCGCAAATGTTTGCGAAATCGATTCCAGATTTTGCCAAGTGATTTGAAATATTTACATTAGAAGCTGCATCCTGTTCTATCATGGCGAATGTTGACTCGATGCATACCTAATCTATTATCAATTAAACCCAAACTATGATTATGAAAAAACTCTACGAAAGCTTGAGTTTGACATTAGCGATTATGCTAATGCTAGCTTCAGTAGCCTTTGCCCAAGACAGGTTGGTCACAGGTACTGTAGCTGATGAAACCGGCGCAGGAATGCCCGGCGTTAACGTTTTAGTAAAAGGAACGCCTCAAGGTACTGTAACAGATACCAATGGAGCGTTCAGTATTTCTGTAGGTGGTGATGCCACGCTGGTGATTACTTTTGTTGGTTACAAAACCTCAGAAGTAGCGGTAGGAGACCGGACTACAGTCAACGTATCACTTACACCTGATGTTAGTTCATTGGATGAAGTTGTAGTAACAGGATACGGTTTTGATAAGCGCAGAGAGCTTACTGGATCGGTTTCAACTGTGAAAGCAAAAGATTTAACTGTTGCTCCAACTGGTAACGTTGAACAAATGTTACAAGGTCGGGTTCCTGGTGTTACTGTAATCACGAATGGTCAACCTGGTACAGCCAGTCAAATCCGTGTTCGTGGATTTGGTGCATTTGGAGGAAACAACCCTTTGTACATTGTTGACGGAGTTCCAACCGACAACATCTTTTTCCTTAATCCGGACGACATTGAAACGACAACAGTGTTGAAAGATGCTGCTGCTTCCTCTATTTATGGAGCAAGAGCTGCTTCTGGTGTGATAGTATATACTACGAGAAAAGGCAAAAAAGATCAGAAGTTAAATGTAACCTATGATGGAATGTTTGGATTTACCGATCCAGGCAAAGGCCAGGACATGATGAATCCAACGGATTTTGCTACGTGGACATGGCAGGCTCAAACAAATACAGCTACCCAACTTGGAAAAGATCCTGCACAACAATATATCGATTTCAAACACCCACAATTTGGAATTGGCACCTCGCCCGTAATTCCTGATTATTTATCTGTTGGTGGTACAGCGGGTGTTTCAGGAGTGGTTGACTTAGATGCTGAGAGACTAAAATACAACGTAGATCCACGCAATGGATCTATTTACCAGGTCATAGCGGCCAATAGGCAAGGTACTGATTGGTATGATGAAGTGACGCGTAGGGCGCCGATCGCAAGGCAGACGCTTGGTTTTTCAGGGTCTGGCGAAAATAGTCGGTTTTATGTCGGCGTTAGCGCGCAAGATCAGAAAGGTATTCTTTTGAATAATAGTTTTAAACGATATGCTCTGAGAGTAAATAGTGAATTCGACGTCTTAAAGAATTTAAGGATTGGCGAAAATATCCAAGCCACTTACCGGTCTGTTGTGGGTCAAGGAGGAAATAATGGAGGTAATGGCGTAGCTGGAGATGAAAATGATATTTTGCAAGCGTTCCGTATGCCCTCAATTATTCCCGTACGCGATGTATTTGGTGGATATGCGGGTACAGCTGCTAAAGGATTTAATAACCCAAGAAATCCGGTAGCGAACAGAGAAGGCCAAGAAAACAATGGGGCCTTTGAATCGGCAGCTTTTGGAAATCTTTATCTAGAATGGGATCCAATTCCTGGCTTAACACTGCGTACAAGTATCGGAGGAAATTATCAAGGTTATTTCCAAAAAAATTATACTCGTTGGCAATATGAAAATTCGGAAAATAATTCCGCTTTTGGGTTTAGCCAAGCTCAAGGATATTCATTTGGATGGACCTTCACAAATACAGCTACCTATAAAAAAACCTTTGGAAAGCATTCTGCTGAAATACTGCTCGGACAGGAAGCTTTAAATACCGGAAAAGGTTGGGATTATGACCAATCAGGCTTAAATCCATTCTCATGGAATCCTGATTATGTTGCTATGTCCAATTTGGATTCTAGAAATCCTCCAACAAGTGAACAGTTCTTGGGCGTTAATTTCTCCTCATTATTTGGGCAAATTAAATACACATTTAATGAGAAATATATATTAAGTGCCGTTGTTCGGAGAGATGGTTCTTCACGTTTTGGATCTAATAACAGATATGGTGTTTTCCCCGCTGTTTCTGCAGCGTGGAGAATCTCTGCTGAAGATTTTATGCAGAATTTAGCGTTTATCAGTGACTTGAAAATTCGTGGGGGATATGGTGAAATGGGTAACTCCAATAACGTCAATCCAAACAATCAATACTTTTTATACGGTGGAAGCGTAGAGCATTCTTCTTATGATATTGCTGGAACTAATAATAAAGCAGTTACTGGTTTTTACCGTACCCGTATTGGAAATCAAGATGCTAAATGGGAAACCAGTATTACAAGTAACATAGGAATTGACGGTTCATTCTTTGACGGGAAATTGGACCTTATTGTTGATTTCTGGAAAAAGGAAACTGAAAATTTATTACTTGATGTACCTGTTACAGCTACCGCCGGTTATAGAGCTACTGTTCCATCCGTTAACATTGGAACAATGTTGAATCAAGGAATTGATTTAATGATTGGTACGAAGGGGAATTTTACAACGGATCTAGGATATGAGTTCGAACTCAATGGAAGCTGGTTGAAAAATGAAATCACTGGTTTAGTTCCAGGACTTAGACATCTTACCAATGTGAACCCAGGCTTTAGAGGAATTAATCCGATCCGAAATCAAATTGGTCATTCCATTTCATCATTCTACGGATACAAGGTAATGGGACTTTTCCAAAGTGTTGAAGAAGTTGCTGCTGCCCCTACGCAAGATGGCAAGGGCTTGGGTAGATTCAGGTACGAAGACATCACAGGGGATGGAGTTGTTAATGATGCTGACAGAACTTATTTAGGCAGCCCAGTACCTAAGTTTACTGGCGGATTTAAATTTATTCTTCGTTATAAAGGTTTTGACCTTGAAGGATATCTTTACACATCTTTAGGAAACAAAATTTTCAACGTTTCAAAATGGTTTACAGATTTCTATCCCTCATTCCAGGGTGCTGCCATCAGCGAACGTGTGAAAGGTTCATGGTCTACTGAAAACCGAGGAGCAACCATTCCTATCTTTGAAAGCGCGTCTAATTTTAGTACCAATACTCAATCCAATTCATTTTACGTTGAAGATGGTTCATACCTCCGCTTTCAAAACGTAACGTTGGGATATAATTTACCAACGGCTATGCTGGGAAGGTTAAAAATGACGAAACTACGCCTTTTCATAGCAACGAATAATGTATTCACGATCTCAGGATATGACGGATTGGATCCTGCAGTTGGTGGTGCAGCGGATACTAATTTTGGTATCGATGTTGGAAATTACCCTACTACAAGAAGCTTCACAGCGGGTCTGAATCTTGGATTTTAATGAATTACCTTTAAGAAATTAATTATGAAATATAATATTATAAGAACAATTAAGAGTAAGGTAATGTGGTCGGTTTTCCTGACACTTTCCCTTATGTATGCTTGCTCTGACAGTTTTTTAGATGTTCCTGCACCTGGAGCTCTGAACGAACAGCTTCTCTCGAATGGTCCAGGGATGGAAGCCGCTCTGATTGGGATTTATTCTGAAGTGAACGGACGTAATAACCGCATGGGTAGCCCTTCTAATTGGGTTTGGGGAAGTATTCGTGGAGGAGAAGCCAACAAGGGAACTGACCCCGGCGACTTTTCAGATATCAATCCAATCCAACGATTTGAAGCACTTCCTTCACAAGGGGTAATCAATGATAAGTACAATGCGAATTATGAAGGTGTGTCCAGGGCGAATCGTACAATGAGATTAATTGAACTGGCACCGGAACTGACTAATGCTCAAATAGCGCAGAAGCTTGCAGTTAGGGCGCAAGTACGATTCCTACGAGCGCACTTTTATTTCGAATTGGCGCGCGGTTTTGATAAAACTCCATACGTTGATGAAACTATTGATGTAGCTGGCGCTGGTGTCCTTACTGGGATAGAAAAAGTACCAAATGACAAATCGTTGTGGCCCTTCATTGAAGCGGATATGCTTTTTGCCTACGAGAATCTTCCTGTAAAACAAGCTCAGGTTGGTAGAGTAAACAAATGGGCAGCAGCTTCATACCTTGCTAAAATTTACATGTATCAAGGCAAGTTCCAAGCGGCGAAAGATTTGTATGATCTTATCATTCCTCCAGCGTATGGCGGAACAGGTTCAGGGCAAACATCAAATGAAAAGCCTTATGGGTTAGTTCCAAAATATGCCGATGCATTCAAAGCATCAAATGACAACAGCGAAGAATCAGTGTGGGCATATCAGGCTGCCGCAAATACCGGACATGTAAACAACGCTAATCCTGAATTTGACCTTAACTGGCCTTATAACACAGGTTCAGATGGTCCTGGAAATTGTTGTAGTTTCTTCCAGCCAACTTTTGAAATGGGTAATTCCTTCCTTACATCTGCTGGGCTCCCTCTCACTGATGACGGAGCAGGAGCTTACGATCCAGCATACAATTTATCTGCAAATGAGATAAAAACAGATATGGGGCTTGAAACCACTAACACGTGGAGCGCAACTAACAAAGACGGTAGCCCGAAGATTTACAAAAAAGATGAGTTTACTTCGAGATTTCTCCCAGGTAAACCATACCAAGAGCGGGTATACAAAGCGTTAAGCGAGCATTCGGGTAAGGATCCATTAACAGATGCCACTTGGGTATTAGTTTGGGTGGAGAATACGAACGCAAGTGGTGCGGATGTAACTCTTGATCCACGCATTGATCATTCTATTGGGCGTAGAGGTATTCCTTACCTTGATTGGCCGGGAGTTAAAGATGCTACAACAGAAACATATTTGAATGCTTTCCCTGGAAAAGCTTGGATACGCAATCAACCAAATGCCGGCCCTTATCAGACAAAAAAATACGCTTACTATCAATCTGATAAAGGAAGTCTTCAGGACAATACATCATGGACTCCGGGTTATACTGCAATCAATTACAACATCATCCGTTTTGCTGATGTATTATTGATGGCCGCGGAAGCCGAGTATGAATTGGGCAATGCTGAAAGAGCCAGACAACTTGTAAATTACGTCCGTGCCCGTGCTGCTCAGCCAGCAGGGTTTGTCAAGGACGGTGGTACTTCTGATGCAGCAACATATGAGATTTCACAATATCTTATTCCTTGGACTAAAGATGCAGCAACGCTTGAAAAAATCAGATTTGAACGTAAGCTTGAACTTTCCGGAGAAGGACACAGATTCTATGACCTGGCACGTTGGAGTGGTCTTTATGGGGCTCCTGCGAGCGACTATATGAATAGAGTACTTAATGCCTATTTGACTTACGAATCTCCTAAATTACCTTCTGGTTCATTTTCCGGTGCTACATTTGACGAAAAAGATAAATGGCTTCCACTTCCTCAAGGTCAGATTGACTTAATTGGGACAAGCATTTTAAAACAGAATCCTGGATTCTAATTATTTTTAGTTATTCCATTTAATTAAAGTAAGGCCAGTGTAAATTGGCCTTACTTTTTTTTCCATGAAAATGAAAAACACGTTTTTCGCGGCCCTCGCTATTTTTAATTTTCTCTTGCTTACCCAATGCAAAAAAGATCCTGAGACCCTCTTCAAATTAAAAGATCCGGAAAAAACTGGAGTTCATTTTTCAAATACCATTTTAGAAACAGATAGCCTCAACATTCTGTCGTTTGAATATATCTATAACGGCGGGGGCGTCGCGATTGCAGATTTTAATAACGATGGACTGCAAGATGTTTTTTTTACGGGTAACCAGGTACCGAACGCGTTATATCTAAACCAGGGAAATTTTTCCTTTAAAGATATATCTGAAAATGCTAACGTGAACGTAAAGGGCCGCTGGAATTCCGGTGTAGCCGCAGTAGATATTAACAATGATGGATGGATGGATCTGTATGTTTGTGCAACTACCCACCCTAATCCGGAAGAACGAAGAAATATGCTTTTTGTTAACCAGGGATTGAGTTCATCTGGCGACCCCGAGTTTAAGGAAATGGCAGCGGATTATAAAATTGACTATGATGGTCATAGTATAATGGCAGCCTTTTTTGACTACGACAAAGATGATGACTTAGACTTATACATTTTAGAAAATCAGAAACTAGACAATCTCCCAACAAATTATCGAGCAAGAATTTCCGATGGGACTGCCGCCAATAATGATCGATTATTCCGAAATGAAAATAATGGAACGTTTACAGATGTAACTGTCGAAGCAGGAATAACATATGAAGGTTTCGGATTAGGCTTGGCTATCGCGGATTTAAATAAAGATGGATGGCCCGATATTTATGTGTCGAACGATTACCTGTCGAACGACATACTATATATTAATAATCAAGACGGCACCTTTCAAAATAGCACGTCAGCGTACCTAGGGCATCAAAGCCAGTTTTCGATGGGCAACGATGCTGCCGATATAAACAACGACGCGATGCCCGATATCATAACCTTGGATATGCTACCGGAAACAAACGCGCGGAAAAAAACTACTATCGGTAACAAAAGCTATTTGACGTACATCAATAATGAGAAATACGGATATGAATATCAGTACGTTCGAAATATGCTTCATCTTAATAATGGACTTACCAATGAAGTAAAATTCAGTGAGATCGGACAGCTTTCGGGCATATACCAGACTGAGTGGAGTTGGTCTCCCTTATTTGCAGATTTCGATAACGACGGTAATAAAGATCTTATTATAACCAACGGATTCCCCAAAGATATCACTGATAAAGACTTTGCAAATTATCGTGCGGATGTCGGTAACGTTGCGAGCAACCGCATGTTAGTCGACTCCATCCCAGTGATTAAAATACCCAACTACGCTTTTAGGAATAACGGCGACCTCACGTTCAGCGATATGACGAAAACGTGGGGAATGGACAAACCTTCTTTTTCAAATGGAGCTGCGTTTGCAGATTTGGATAATGACGGCGACCTGGATTACATAGTCAACAATATTAATGACAAGGCTTTTGTTTATGAAAATACGTTGTACGCAGGGGAGCAAAAGGAGGAGGATAAGAAAAATAATTTTCTTAGAATTTCACTAAAAGGTGATAAAACGAATCGTCAGGCACTCGGAACTAAAGTCACTCTTTACTACGATTCAGGGAATCTGCAATATGCTGAACAATCTGTTTATCGGGGATTTTTATCGTCTGTTGAAGAAGTAATTCATTTTGGTCTCGGAACGACTTCTCCAGTTGATTCAATTTTGATTCAATGGCCAGATGGTAATACGGACCGATTGCAAACCACAAAGGCAAATCAGACCTTGGCAATCGAGTATAAACAAGTCACCGGCAAAAAAATGCAGACTGAGGAGCTTGGTAATAACACTGAACTTGTTTTTACAAAAGCGAACTCAAAGCTAAACGTCCTGCTTAAACATGAGGAAGAGGACAAGATAGACTTTAATCTTCAGCGGACGTTACCTCATAAATTTTCGCAGGCAGGTCCGGGACTTGCTGTTGGCGATATCAATAATGACGGGTTAGAAGATTTTATTGTGGGTGGTTCTACTTCCTATGAAGCTTCTATTTATAAACAAAAACCCGATGGCACATTTTCATTGGTAAACCCAGTCGTAAAAGATGGTACGAAGAATCAGGAAGATGAAGGCCTATTATTGTTTGATGCCGATAATGATGGCGATCTTGATCTGTATATTGTCAGTGGCAGCATTGAATCACAGCAAATGGATGTTTACCAGGACAGACTTTATTTAAATGATGGTAAAGGTAATTTTGCACTCGATGCCAGCGCCCTTCCAGAAATTAAAGCTAGCGGCTCATGTGTGCGCGCAGCCGATTA
>CAZAHL010000252.1:0-11004 GCA_964484845.1 uncultured Chryseolinea sp.
ATTATGTCCGACCACTTTTAATCCTTTGCCTTCCGGGCTCACCTTTAATCCTAATCCGCCAACCCAGACTTTTCCGTCATCACTTTTCATATTGCCCTGATTTTTGGTATTGTACGGAGAGCCGCCAGTGTAAATGCTCCCTGACCTTAGCGTCCATCCGCCTTTGTCAGTTACAGTATGAGGCCCAGCATTTCCCGTAGGGAAATATAAGTTTCCATCAGCACCTCCTACTACAGCATGAAGGGAATGATCATGATCCTTACCACCAAAACCTGTAAGAAAAATTTCCTTCTTATCGGGATGGTCATCGCCATTCTCATCCGTGTAAACAATAATGTTAGGCGAACAGGATATAAATACTTTATTTCCAATTACAGCAATCCCCAGGGGTGATATCAAATCTTTATCCTGCACAAAAACGTTGGAGTGGTCAGCTTTGCCATCTCCGTCCCTGTCCTCCAGTATGATCACCCGGTCACCTTTGCTGTAATGAAGATTTTTAGTCGAGTCGTTGTTGTAATTTCTGTAATTGACCGCTTCGGTGATCCATACTCTTCCCTTGCTATCGATATCCATGTTCGTAGGATTGTAAAACATGGGTGATTCTGCCCACAACGATATCTCCAGGTCTTCCGGCAGATAGAGGAGCGGCTTCATGTTTTTGATTTCATCTTTCTGACAGGAGATCAAAACGAGTCCACACATCACCGTTAGGATGCACAAGTATAATTTGTCAGTTTCAGAGATCACGCTTATTCAAAGTTATTTTTCATGAAGTGAAGGTTAACCACAAGTCACGGATCGAGATGTTCTGCTTGCGCGCCGATGTTGGTGTTGTGTGATCGAAAGTTATTTCTCCGACAGTAAATTTACGTTAAAGAATTGATGCAATTTTTAATTACAATATTCTTATTTCTCTTGACAATCACGGACTGCTTGAATCTAGTTGGAGAAAAGTGTTTTATAAAACGTCTGTTCTCGCAGTGTGTAGGGTTGTTGGTGAAACCCCGCAATGCTATCGCACAACACCAACAACGGCGTGCTTGGCGCCTCAGACAAGATTCGAGCCGTCTTCAACACTTCGAACTTCAACACTTTAACACTCTTGCCGGGCGGAAATTAAAATCAGGAAAATCTATGCGTTGGCCTTGGGTAACCAGGCTTAAACGCAACCCAATTTCCGTTGACAATGGTGCAGTTATATACACGTTCAGCGTTTTGCAGGACTTCATCGATTAACTTTTCTAAAGCACCAGGCTCAGTTTCAACTCGCGCATTGATCAATACTCTTACGCTATTTTCTTCCAGATCGCTGAGTTTTATATCCGCACTTGTGCTTGTCGTTGTGAAACTGACCTTCTCTTTGTACTTGTCCGTTTCTATAAAAAATTTTAAATGACCAATGGAAAGGTGACGCGATTGAATGATATTAAAAATGGCTCCCATAATTTTGTTGGCAACAAAAAGAGCCTCCTTATTCGATGTATGAATCGAAATACTTTTATCCAGCCATGCTAATTTTGATTCGCCGTCGCCATAGACATCATAGTCGATTTCCAAGGAGGGCCGCTCCGCATGTCGATTGAATTGTTCTAATGTTTTCAGCCACGTATAAATATCCTGCGTAACAAACGAATTTTGAATAAGAATTATTTTGCCGGGAAATTCGGCTTTTATTTTCTCCATTACTTCATCCAATTGTTTGGAGGAAAGCAGGTCTTTTTTATTAAGGATAAGCAAGTCTGCTTCCTCCAATTGTTTTTTATAAATGTAGCGAACTGATTCTGCTATAAAGGATGAACGGCCCTCCAGTAACGAAGCCAATAGTTCAACATCGGCAAAGACGGAGATCACAATTTCTATTTCCGGTCTCGTGATGTGTAAAGGTTTTGCGATAGTAGCAATCAGGTCGGTGCAAGAGCCAACCGATTCCGCAAAAACAATATCGGGCTGATCGTCTTCTCGCAGGGATTGGAGATGGGTATCCAACTGCTGATAGTTGCAACAAAAGCAGCCGTTCGCGACCTCCCGGTTATTTATATCCAAACTTTTCACAAAAGCGCTATCCACTTGCTGATCGCCCTGATCATTTGTGATCACCGCTACTTTTTTATGCTGGCTTATCAGTTGATTGGCAGCCTTGACGATAGCGGTAGTTTTTCCGCTTCCCAGAAAGCCACCTGTTAAAGCTAGTTTCATATTCTTTGTTTAAAGATAAATGAAAATCGCAAAACCCGAGCAGCTAAGATTATTTGAATAATGACTGACGGTGGGTGTAATTATCTGTAATGATTTGAGTATCGAAGAAAAATAAAAACTATATTCAAAAGGTAAATCATATAATCAGAAGAATATGAAAAACAAAAGCGACAGACGTTCATTCTTAAAAAAAATAGGAGTTGGCGGTATAGGCGCAGCCATGATACCAGCCACCGTGCTTGCCGAACCTTCACCCATCTTGACAAGCCTTCAAAAAAAAACGAGAAAAGGTAAAAGTGCAGCTCGTGCGTACAACGAAGTATATAAAGATGACTTTTTAAAACGTGTTGCTTTTCCAATTGGTGGTTTGGGCGCTGGTATGTTCTGTTTGGAGGGCAGTGGCGCAATGTCACATATGTCAGTAAGAAGTAAGCCTGATGTATTTAATGAACCAGGTATGTTTGGAGCGATTTGTGTGAAAGGTATTAAAGGAGGTGCCAAAGTTGTTGAAGGTCCTGTGCCTGATTGGAAAAGTTTTGGGCAACCCAATACAGGCAATGGTGCGGGAGGATCCATCTTTGGCTTACCGCGATTTGAAAAAAATTCCTTTTCGGCCCGCTTTCCTTTTGGATCAATCTCTCTGGAAGAGACCGATTTTCCGTTCACCGCATATATCCTACGATGCAGCCCGTTTATTCCTACCGACGCAGACAATTCAAGCTTGCCTGCTGGCGGGCTGGAGTATCGATTTAAAAATACCAGTAGTCAATCAGTTGATTGTGTCTTTTCCTTCCATAGCAAAAATTTCATGAAGCCCAAGGTGGCCGAAAATGAAGCTATCAAAAGCGGAAAAAACTTCATTAGCGGAACGAGCAACGGATTTATTCTTTCACAATCCGGTTCATCCGCCCGTCCTTTTGAGCAAGGAGAGTTTGCCATTTTCACCGATGACCCTGAAACGGTTGTTGATCATTGCTGGTTCCGTGGCGGATGGTTCGATCCGCTTACGATGACTTGGGAATCCATAAAAAAGGGGGAAGTAAAAAAAGTTAGTCCTGTAGAGTCCGAAGCACCCGGCGCCTCGCTTTATGTCCCTTTCAAAATTGCTGCCGGTGGAGAAAAGACAATAAAAGTGATGATGGCCTGGTATGTGCCAGTGTCGGATACGCGTCATGGTGGGGAGGCAACGGAGGTGGAAAAATGCGATCCTGACTCCGGGTGTTGCAATACTTCTGCTGAGTTAGGTGTTATGGTCGGTGATGAAACCTACGCTTCTGGAAAATACAAGCCGTGGTATAGCAACAGGTTTAAAAATATTGGGGAAGTTGTAGAATACTGGAATAAACATTACGAATCTCTGAAGAAAAAGTCTGAGCTGTTTCGGGATGCTTTTTATGCAAGTACACTTCCTGCAGAAGTAACGGAGGCGATATCTGCTAATCTGACAATTCTGAAATCGCCTACTGTCATGCGCCAGTACGATGGAAGATTGTGGAGCTATGAAGGCTGCGGGGACTCATCGGGATGTTGTCACGGATCGTGCACACACGTCTGGAACTACGCGCAAGCCATTGCGCATCTTTTTCCAGCGTTGGAAAGAACGCTTCGACACACTGAATTTTGTGAAAGTCAAAATATGGAGGGTCACCAAACATTCAGATCTGCGTTGCCGATTCGGCCCGTAGACCATGGTTTCTATGCCGCCGCAGATGGTCAGCTGGGAGGTATCATGAAAGTTTATCGCGACTGGCGGATCCACGGGGATACGGAATGGTTGAAAAAAATGTACCCACTTGTTAAGACCAGTATAGACTATTGCATCCGTACCTGGGATCCAAAGAAAAAGGGTGTTATTGAAGAACCACATCATAACACGTACGACATCGAATTCTGGGGACCAGATGGAATGTGTACCAGTTTTTACATCGGCGCGTTAAGCGCCATTATCCAGATGGCCCAGTTTTTAAAAAAACGGAAGGATGCAGAGGTGTATCAGAAGCTCTATGAAAAAGGAAGGAAGCTCATCGAAACAGAATTATACAACGGAGAATATTTTTATCAGAAAATTCAGGTTTCAGGATTAAATGCACCGAACCCGATAGAGGCTTCCGTAAAGTCAATGGGGGGTGAATATTCGGATGAGGCGCGGCAACTCTTGGTAAAGGAGGGTCCGAAGTACCAGTATGGCACAGGTTGCTTGTCGGACGGCGTATTGGGAGCTTGGATTGCCAAAGTTTCCGGTTTAAAAGATCCCTTTGATGCAGGAAAGATCACAAGCCATTTGATGGCTGTACACAAATATAATTTTAAACATGACTTAAGCGAACATGCTAATCCCCAACGTCCTTCTTTCGCACTGGGTAACGAAGGCGGGTTATTGTTATGCTCCTGGCCACGCGAAGGAAAACTTTCCCTTCCTTTCGTCTACAGCGATGAAGTGTGGACCGGCATTGAGTATCAGGTGGCTTCCCATCTGATGCTAATGGGAAAGATAGAAGAGGGGTTGGACATCGTTCGCGCCTGCCGTGACCGTTATGACGGACGTGTGCGCAATCCTTTCAACGAGTATGAATGCGGTCATTGGTATGCAAGGGCTTTATCCAGCTATGGATTATTGCAAGGATTAACAGGAGTGCGTTTTGATGCCGTCGACAAGACGCTTTATATAGATTCAAAGGTGGGAAATTTTACGTCTTTTCTTTCCACCGAAAATGGTTTTGGAACCGTTAGCCTCGCCAACGGAAAATTGTCTTTAAATGTTGTGTATGGGAGTATACCAGTTACAAAAGTAAATATTTCTGGAAAAATTTCGGAATATAAATCATAACGGCCCACTATTACCTTCCTTAAATGACACCTTTTATTTTATAACACTGAATCTAATATGCACTCTTCCACCTATCAGCCCAGCAACGCCGGAAAATCGTCTTGAGTGAGCACCTTGTCGAGAGTTTTACCTGATAGCTACTCGCGCTGGCTCCACAGCCGCGGGCTGCGCCTTTGGAACGCGACTGAATTTTACCTATGCTTATCTTATCAACGCGGCTGCTCATTCAGAATAATATTCAGGCTATGACACTCATCCGAGTCAAGGGTAAAATTAGGTCGCTTATCCAAAGGCTGGAAGGAAAAAATGCAGGACTCGTCGCGAGACCCTCGCGGTGCAGGAAAGCGAAATCAGCCACCTGGTACATCCAATGAAAAATGGAAAGAATTAAGAACCGAAAGGGATAGACAAATTCAAGAGCTTATAAATTTATCAGGTAACTCAAAATTTATTCTTGACCCAGGAAGTGGACATTTAATTCATTACGATAATCCGGAAATTGTTGCAAAACCATTGAGACGGTGATTAATGCTATTGAATTAAAAAGTAAGCTTGAAGATTTTTAATAAAGTAAAAACGCTCTAAGACGAGACGTCGATAACTCGAAGAATGAGAGTCACCCCGCTGCTCGAGGTGACTCTCATGTGAGTTAGAAGACTACCAAAAATCAAAAATGCGGAGTCAGCGCGGCTTCATCTGCTGGAAGAGCATAAGTCAAACTTAAATTGGTGAACACGTGGCCACGGGGGGCAGAGCCGGCAGGGTAGTAGTAATCCGCCGGATTTGCTTTGATTCTTTCTCCGTATGCAGTAATAACCGCTACCGCTCTGTCCGTTCGAACCAGATCGAACCATCTCTTATTTTCAAATGCCAGTTCTACTCTTCTTTCGTTAAAAATAGCTTCTCGCATATCACCCGCCGCAGCACCTAACCCTGCGCGAGTACGTACCTGGTTTAAATACAGGGATCCATCTTTACCTTGTTCGTTCATCGCTTCAGCCAAGAACAAAAGCACTTCGGAATAACGGTATATCGGCCAGTTCATGCCGTGATTATTATGCAACGAATGCGCTCTGGCATACTTTTTAATATAAGGATATACCTTGTTTGCTCTGGTACTTTGACTCAACGTAACATAACCAACGGAAGCATCCTTTCTTTTATCTCCGGGCTCATAGGCAGCAATAATATCCGGGGTGGGGGTGTTCATTCCTTCTGCAGTAAGAGATTGGGCATTTGAAGTTCCTGTTATCGACCCAACCTCAGCACCGGTTATCGGGCGCGGTAAAAAGTTGTAAAGAAAGGTTCCATTTAGGCCAGCAGACCCTTCCAAAAACTGAACTTCAAATACAGATTCCTTATTGTTCTTGTTTCCGGTTGAGGTAGAAAAGGCGTCAGTATACTCCGGCATCAACGAATACTCATTGCTAGCAACAACTTCCATCAAAAGTGTTTCGGCTTCAGCCCATTTTTTCTGCACCATATACACATTAGCCAACAGCGTTCTTGCTGCGCCTGACGTGGCTCGGCCTAAATCCAGCGCGGGCCGCTGCGACTTCAGCGGTAATAACGCAACTGCTTGCTGCGCATCTTGTACGATTTGAGCGTATAGCTCGGTTTCCGAGGACAAGGGTAGTGCGGCCTCTTTGCGGCCAGGTACAGGTGTTAAATGCATAGGAACTTTTCCGAAATAGCGCACCAATTCAAAATAGGCGTAGGCCCTAAGAAAAAGAGCTTGCCCTTTTACGTAATTTCTGGAGGCTTCAGGAAATCCTGCTATTTCTTTGTCAATATTAGCTAAGAGGTTATTGGCGCGCGCTATGATCTGGTAATCCAACCGGTACTGATTCAACACATGCACGTTGGCTGTGACTCCATTAGCGGCGGGAATTGCAAAATCAGCTATATCTTCTGACTGCTCGGTAGCGCCAAACGCAGGATTGCGTGGATAATATGCATTGTCGGAATGCATCTCTCCTAGAAAAAAGGCCCTGTCGTTTACAATTGGCCGTAGCGGAAGGTAGGCACCATTGACCGCTTGTATAAAGTCGGACTCCTTTGTGAAAAACGTAGCGGAACTGCCCACCGATTCTGGCGCTACTGTTAACTCATCTTCGCAGCTTATGAGAAAGAATGTCATAAGCCATATTAATATGATTTTCGTTTTCATTTTGTTTGACGTTTGTAGATAATTCATTTTTAACATCGGATGATTAAAAATTAAAGTTTACTCCAAGTGTGTAGGTACGTGGAACCGGGTAGTTCGAAAGATCTAATCCCTGGCTCAAATTGCCACCGTCGCCTTGACCATTCCCTTGTGCACTTGTTTCAGGATTGGGACCGCCCCAATATTTTGTGAATACATAAACTTGTTGAACTGAAGCATATAAGCGAGCTGATCTGAAAAATTTATTAACCGCGCCCATAGTATATCCCAGCGTTATGTTTTTAATAGTAAAATAGGAAGCATCTACGAAGAACCGGCTGTTAATCCAATCTCTTTCAATACCCGTTACATTACCCCCACCTACGGTCGTACCATAAAAGCCTTTTCCAGGATTTTCTTCTGACCGGAAGCGGTATTGCACCTCTTTCAGCAAATTGAAAACACCATCCAGATTGGCGGTACTATATATATGGCGAGCCATAAGCTCATTTCCATAGGAACCTGATCCTACAATGGTCAAATCAAATTTCCCGTAGTTGAACGTATTCGTAATTCCGTAAATGAATTTTGGGAAAGGGTTGCCAAGAATAATGCGGTCGTCAAAGTCCCCTCCATTGGTAATTATTCCATCGCCATTTTGATCGGTCAATTTAATGCTACCGACGGTCGAGCGACCGGGAACGCTTGGAGAATTAGCAAGGTCTGCTGCGTTCATATAAAGTCCCTGAGCTTGGTGACCGTAGAATTGTCCGAACGGCTTCCCTACCTGTGTTATGTTGAAAGTACCATATACTCTGTCTATACCCTCAGCCAAGGCGAGCACTTTATTCCGATTGAAGGAAATATTTGCATTCGTAGTCCATTTCAATTTCCCAGTAGTATTCAGTGTGGTAAGGGCAACTTCGTGTCCCCAAAATTCAATTTCACCTATGTTTTCATTGAAATTGGTGAACCCGGATTCTTGCGGAATCTGCACGTTGTAAAGCAAATTCGTGGTATTCTTATGATAGTAATCGTACGCTAATTGCACCCTGTCATTGAACAAACCAACGTCCGCTCCAATGTCAAATTGCTTTGTGGTTTCCCATCCTAAGTTAGGATTGGCTAAAGTAAAAGGTACCACCCCTGCATTCGCAGACCCTTGGCCAGGGCCAAAAACTGCATTCACAGGGTTATTGAGCGCATATTGAGTATAATTTCCGATGTTGTTGTTTCCTGTTACACCGTAGCTGGCTCTTAGTTTCGCTAAAGAGATTGTTTCAACACCACTGAGGAATTCTTCGTCCGAAATTACCCATCCCACAGATGCAGAGGGAAAAGTTCCCCAACGATTTTTCGACCCAAAGCGTGAAGAACCATCCGCACGAACTGAAGCTGTTAACAGATATTTACCCTTATAATTGTAGGTGAGTCGGGATAAGTAAGACATGAGCGCCCATTCCTCTACACCGCTACCAGTGTTACCTCCCACATTAACAGGTGCGCTAAAGAGGTTTGGTATGGGGTTAGGTACAGCACGGTTTATGTTAATCGCTCCCTGAATAGTGGGCAATCCGTCATCGGCATAGGTATCTGCCTGAATCCGGGTAACCTCCTGACGAAACTTTTGAAAAGTAAAGCCTGCTAAAAGCTCAAAGTTGTGATCTTTGAAACTTTTGGAATAGGTCGCCAGGTTTTCGTTCAGCCAGCTGGTATTGTCAACGGTTTCCCTGATCGAAACCGCAGTAGTAGGCAGCACAGTATTGATAGCACTGGTTGCAGTAGAGGGATTGAAAAAGAAAAATTTGGAGCTCATCAGTTCAGCGTTGAAAGTAGATCGCAACACCAATCCTTTAAGAGGCGCGTATTCAACGAAAGCATTCGATAGAAGATTAACAGTTTTGGTTTCATTAACCAATTCCCGTGCAGATCTAACCCAGTTAGCATACGAAAAGATATTTCCCATGGCTGGAGTAAATTTGTCGAGCCCGTTAAATCTCGTCAGTTCGCCATTTTCATCATAAATGGGCATAATAGGCCAGGTGTGTAATGCGTTGAAAAGAATTCCCGTTCCCCGATCCCCATCTGTTCTGGGCGTATTGTCAAAAACATAGTTCGGAGCGATATTGAATCCTATTTTCACTTTATCAGATACTTCATACTCTGAATTCATACGGAGCGAATATCTCTTGTATACATTGTTAATCACCACACCTTCCTGATTGAACACGCCGGCCACAAGCGCTGTGCTGACCTTATCTTTTCTTGATGTAAGAGTCAAATTGTAGCTCTGAATCGGAGCTGTTCTTAGCAAAGCATCATACCAGTCGTTGTTTTTGCCCCTATAATCGGCGGGATTTTGAAATTCCACAGGTACGGACTGACCAGCATCTTCATAATATTCTTTTTTGAATTGAGCGAATTCCTCAGCGTTCATCATTTCTATTCTGTTAGTCTGAGGCACTTTTTGAAACCCAACAAAGGCATTGAAGCTGACATTGGTCTGGCCGCTCTTTCCTTTTTTAGTCGTAACCAACACCACTCCGTTAGCTGCTCTCGATCCATACAAAGCAGTAGAGGCCGCATCCTTCAAAATCGTGATGTCTTCTATTTCATCAGGGTTCATAGCCCCAATACTCCCGGTAATAGGAAAGCCGTCAACCACGTACAAAGGCTCGCTGCCTCCTGAAACAGACAACTGCCCACGAATCCGGACTGCCATTCCTTGCCCGGGCTTTCCTGTGGCTTGATTAATTTGAACACCAGCCAAACGCCCTTGCAATTTTTGAGTTACCTGAGATACCGGTATGTCCTTCAAATCTTTGGCGGTTACGGTCTGCACAGATCCGGTAATTTCTTTTTTCAACTGACTGCCATATCCAACCACTACAACTTCATTCAACGATTGTGTGTCCGGCGTTAAGCTGGCATCAATCACAGTGCGGTTGGTTACTTCTATTTCCTGAGTAGCATATCCAATGAATGAAAAAACGAGTGTAACGTTCCCATCGGATACGCTGAGTCGATAGGAGCCATTTGAGTCAGTAGTTGTTCCGTTGGTTGTGCCTTTTTCCAGGATGTTCACACCTGGCAAGGGTTGCCCGGTCTCATCCTTCACCTGGCCGCTTACATTAAATGCTGTGATCGTTTCTGTAGCCTGAACCTGAAATGAACTGGCCGTGAATAGCACCACGGCCAGCATAAATTTCAAAAGGTTATTTTTCGTTTTACTGAGAGAAGAATGACGGAAATATCTCACATAGTTTAGTCGAGATTTTTTCATAGATTTTAGGTTTTGTTTCAATAGAGATTACATATCTCCTTACCTATATGGGTAGACAGGTAAGGGTATCTTTTACCGGCATGACGGAAAGCTTCCGGTTTTTTTTGCGTACCTATCCTGAATCGTTTTTCATAAATCGGGTGGTTTATTTTGCATAAAGTTCCTTTTACTAAAAAGTTTTATCCTAAATAGGATGCGTTGCCTGAATGAATGATCCAAGGCAGCCATTTCATCTTCTAATTTTCATTCGCAGTTCCTGCAGTAAACCATTTACCAACCTTTTATACCTGATTTTTGCTGTACCCGTTCCAGTCCGTTCTTTTGACACCACTTTCTAGAGGGAAGTGAATCCGATCAAACTTTATCATCTATAGCACCAGACCTAAAACATTCGCTTGACCTTCATCTGAAGAGAAGTCTTTCCGATCAGTGAGGGCAAAAGCGTACCAATCACTATAAAATTTATAGTGCCAGTGGATCTACTCATACAAATGATGAAAACGTTTGCTAAGGAAGTTAAAATTTATTGCGCAACCACCCTGAACTATG
>CAZAHL010000253.1:0-10993 GCA_964484845.1 uncultured Chryseolinea sp.
AATTCAAGTATAATTTTCAGGATACTCCACTCACCGTACAGCAGGTATCCGGACGGTTAAATGCCTCCAACACAATTGTTCTTGGTAAAGGGTGGACAGCTGAACTAACGGGATGGCTAAGCACTCCAGCAGTCTATGCCGTTTTTCGCTCTCCCTGGTTGGGGTCGCTCGACGTCGGTCTACAAAAATCGGTGACCTCAAAATTCCAGGTTAAACTAAGTGCGCAGGATGTATTTCATACGAACCGGTTTATTAGAAAGATAGACGTTCCAAACTTTAAGTCTAAGGGCAACCTTGCTTTTGATACCCGCGTAGTAATGCTGACCCTCACCTATTCCTTCGGTAATCAACAACTCAAGGGAGTACGCCAACGAAAAATTGGTTCGGAAGCCGAAACCCAACGAGCAAACTAATTACCGCGCGCTCGACTTAATCTTATGAAAATACAGTCCATATTTCTGAAATCAATGTAGTTAAAGGTTATCATCGCATCTGTAAAATCAAATTGGCTCTCGTCTAGATATTTACAAATGGGTAGTTTAGGTATTTTCAGTTAGTATCCGTTAACAAATGTGTTCCAAGTTGAAACATGCTACTGTTTCAACTTGGAACAACTTAAAATCCGTTTTATCTTAACTGATCGTTTTTAGATGTTTACAATTCACTTCAATAGCTGGTACTGATTTGGCATTAGAGGTATTCAAATGTTCGAGTTATGCTCTTCAACTACCTCAGGCTTTTGTTTTCTATGGCAGTTTTCGCGGCATGAATTGAAGATTGAATCAGGGCACAAACAGCTCAAGAGAACGTGTACACGGACAACATGGTCGGGCGACAAAGTGAAGTGAGAGGAGAAAGTTGTTGGCTTCTGTTTTGGTCAAAGCGACAAACAAATCCGATTGAATCGTCACGGTATGAATAATTGCAAAAGTGCTTGTTATTAACATCAACTTTATAATTATGAAATTCGATTATGTTAAACTCGCTATCCTGTTGCTGATAAAATCTACCATTCACGTTCATTAATGTGCTGGCTTATTCTGAAAATCTTAACTTAATTTCCAGTAATGATTACCATAAAACTACAACACCATGTTACGTAACTATCTTCTTATTGCTTACCGGAATCTTTGGCACAACAAGGTGTATACCCTGGTAAACGTTTTTGGTCTGGCTATTGGGCTCACGGCAGCTTTATTTATTTTCCAATACGTGCAGTTTGAAAAGAGTTATGATAATTTTCATGAAGGGGCCGACAATATTTGCAGATTAATAACTGAGGTCACTATCAATGGAGTGCATCAATCCCCTCAACAAATGGGATTGTCTGCCTTTGCCCCATACTTAAAGAGGGATTGTCCGGAAATTCTTGAATATGCAAGGATCTTCCAAAATTATACCGACAATTTTATTATTTCTTACAAGGCTGAAAATGGTAATTCGAAGGAATTTCTGGAGCAGAAAGTCTATTATGTAGATGCATCCTTTATGAAGATGTTCTCCTTTCCTATGATCGTTGGTAATCCGGTTAAGACTCTGGAAGAACCGAACGCTTTGCTTTTATCAGAAAGTATGGCAAAAAAGTTTTTTGGTGCCAATTTCCCATTAGAAGACATTATAGGTGAAACGTTAACCATTAATGGGAAGGATAATTTTATGGTGAAAGGTGTGTTTAGGGACATTCCTGAAAACTCTCACATCAAGTTTGAAATACTTTTGTCCTTAACCACGCTAAGACAAGCGATGAATTATGATGTAGAATGGCAATTTGCATTTCCGATCTACCTGCAGGTCGCTCCCGGCACTGATCTAAAAAAACTTGAGGCAGACATTATGAAGTTATCGGAAGATTATAGAAAAGTCTCAAAACGACCTTACTTTTTAAAACCGGTATTCACATTGCAGCCCGTTAGACAAGCCCATCTGCATTCTTCCGATTTCAAAAATGAACCTGAAATCAGGGGCAGTAATAACGTCGTGCAATTTCTCGCGATTACAGCTTTTTTTATTCTCATCCTGGCGTGGATTAATTATGTAAACCTGTCTACGGCCAGGGCGATGAAACGGGCTAAAGAAGTAGGTATCCGTAAAGTAGTTGGAGCGGGCAGATGGCAGTTGACCATGCAGTTTTTATTGGAAGCATTTCTCATTAATCTGGCAAGTCTGATGATGGCGGCAACTTTATATCAATTGGGCTTCCGTCATTTCACCCATCTTGCACAGAAAGCGATTCCTAATAGTTCTCTGTTAGAAGAATCCTGGTTTTTGCTCGGTTTGGTTTTGGCGCTGGTATTCGGAACACTTTTGTCCGGGGGATATCCCGCCTTTATGCTTTCTTCTTTAAAGGCAGCAAGTATCATGAAGGGAAAATTTTATACTTCTGAGAAAGGAACCGTGTTACGAAAGGGCTTGATTGTATTTCAGTTTTTTATCTCGGTGGGCCTGATTTCCTGCACGTTTGGGGTTTACAAACAATTGGTGTTTATGAAAAATCAGGAGAAAGGTTATGACCCATCCCAAAAGCTAATTGTAAGAATCCCGGGTGCTGCCGGCGAAAACTATGCCCATCACTATGGGATTTTTAAAACAGAGTTGCAAAAATTACCGGACATAGGCCAGATTACGGCTTCCTTTTTATCTCCTGGTGATTCACGGCAAAAAGGACAGTCCCAAGTATCTAACAACGAGGAACTGGAAAAATACCAGATAATCCCCATTAATGTTGTGGATGAAGACTATCTGGAAACCTACAAAATACAACTCTTGCATGGAAGAGGATTTTCCAAAGAATTCCCGTCGGATAAAGATGCAGCAGTCATTACAGAAGATGCAGCCCTACAAATGGGTTTTGATCCGGTGGAGAGTGCTTTGCAGAAAAAGATTGTGATCGCACCTAATTGGCTGAAAAAGGAAGTTAGTATCATCGGAATCATCAAAAATATCAGCCTTTATTCCTCACACCGGGAAAGGACTGGTGTTATATTTATTCTTGGAGTTGAGCAGCCCGTTTTTTCGGGAGCCTTTAACTATCTTACCATTGAAGTAAACAATATATCTCATTTGCGAGAGAATCTTGTCAGTGTAGAAGACCTTTACAAAAGTCATTTTCCTGGGAATCCGTTTACCTACTTTTTCCTGGATGATTATTTCAATGCCCAATACCGCGCTGAAGAACAGTATGGCAAAGCATTTACTATTGCCAGCTGTCTGGCAATTTTCATTGCCTGCTTAGGACTATTTGGCCTCTCGTCTTTCATGGTACAACAGCGCACCAAAGAAATCGGTATCCGCAAAGTGCTGGGGGCTACTATTCAAAATATCCTAATGCTGCTATCGAAAGACTATATCATATTGGTATGCCTCGCAGGTCTTATTGCTTTGCCTCTAGCGTATTTCAGTCTTAATTGGTGGTTGGAAAGTTATATGTACCGTATTGAATTGTCCTGGTGGTTGTTTGTTATTCCTGTAGCAATCGTGACTAGCATCGCGTTATTTACAGTATGTTTTCAGACAATCAGAGCTGCCCTTACCAATCCTGCGAATGTGTTGAGGAATGAATGACCACAATAGATTGCAAGCACAACGATAAGTGACTGATAAAAAAATGTAATTTAGTAATGAGTTTCCTGTCATGAAAAAGTGCGATGGCAACATCCTGATTGTAGACGACGATGAACATGTTCTGATCACCTCGAAGATGATTTTATAAATTACTTCGAAAATATTGAAACGCTTGCTTCGCCTAAGACTTTAGAGTCAGCATTTGAAGCAGCAGGATTTTGACGTTGTTCTGCTAGATATGAATTTTCAAAGGTGGAGTTACTATCGATAAATTCGCTCAGCAACTGAACCACATTCCTTACAAGCCTCAGCATATGTTATTAATCCCATTTTCCCTTTAACATATTAAATCAAACAATGACCAGGTTTAATCATTCGATTCAAAATTACACACTGGATTAAGCCCTGCTGTTCTTACGTTTGTATTCCATTGGTAAGCCCGTGAGATAATTACTTTTTTCAGATACAATAGGCTGAAAAATGCAATCCTCAAGGGTTACTGCAACACCCGTTTCCGGATTAAGACTCGTCATCGAATCGATAGCTAAGAGGAATAATAAACTCAAGTTTGAACGAATACCATCAACAACTAAAAGACGACATCAATCCACTTTTGAATTTTTTATCATGCTATAGATTTCTGTGAATTGAATTGTAGCAGGTTTTCAATGGTCTAAAAACAATAAAATGAAGAAGCAGTCGCTACCAGCAATCCTATTGCTCCTCTCTATTTCCATAGCCTCACATGCTCAGAAAAAATACGACCAGGTTTGGGCTGCTTTAAACAGCAACGATCATTCAAAGGCGCAAACTTATATTCAAGAGACCGATGGAGAAAAACGTGCCGATAGCTATATCACCCAAATTTATCTGAAGTCATACAGTGGGAAGCAGATGCAGATCACTGACTTCGACAATGCTTTTTATGATCAGGTAAGTAATCCATATCCATACATATACGCACTTTGGTTTAATGATGCGTTGTTAGGCCAGTATGGTAAAAAGCGTTACACGCATCAATTGAAGCTGATCGACAAGATCCTGGCAGACCCAAATGCCCATGGAACACTAGTCGCATCCAGTCACTACCAGAAGGGACATCATTACTCCTTCTCAAGCAACTTTGAACAAGCGAACAAGGAGTTTGCCCAAGTAGGCAATCTCAGGAACTGGCAGTATGTAGGACCGTTTGAGAACTTGTCCCATTCAGGATTCTATAAAAACTATGGCCCCCTTGAACACCCCGATGGCAAGGCGGAATTTGTGTCTAGTACAAATGCGAAAGTGAAATGGTTTTCTCCTACTGTTGAGATACAGGATGGCTGGAACCCCGTCATTTTTCAGTTCAACAAACAAACTGCTGTTGTGTATGCTCAAACTTTTATTAACTCATCCAAGGATCAGGATGTCTTATGCAATGCAGGCACTGTGGGTGCTATCAAGGTGTGGATCAATGACGCGCCGATCTTGTCAGAATATACAGAAAGGACTACCGAAATGGATACCTATACTGCGAAATGCAAGCTTCAAAAAGGTGTTAATAGGGTGCTTGTTCAGCTTAGCTTTACCAATGTTAGTTATGCCAACTTTAGTGTACGAATTACCGATGAGAACTTCCGCGCCATCCCTGGAATAACGGGAAGCAATATTTATAAGCCCTACGCAAAGGCAATTACAGCTACAACGGTAGCTACACCGGTTGAACATTTTGCTGAATCATTTTTTCAGGATAAAATCGAACGAGAGCCATCCAATCTTGTCAACTACCTCCTCCTGGCAGATGTATACATGAGGAACAAAAAAACCCTGGAGGCCCGGAATCTCCTGGAGACCGCCTTGCAGCAGGAACCCAATAACAACTTGCTTCGGAGGAAACTCATTGAAATTCTCGAAAAGGAAAATAACCGGAGCGTTCTGCTGGAGGAGGTGGCTAAGCTGCGCAAGAGCGATCCCACTTCACTTGTTGCTTTAGACACAGACATTCAGAATGCAATGAGCAATGAGCGACTGACGGAGGCAAGAGAAAAACTTACACAGCGTCAGGCATTGTACGGCGACGATTTCACTACGCTTGGTTACGAACTTAATTTTTTAATGAGAGAAAAGAAGATAAATGATTTTGTCGCGATGGCAGAGCAGAACTCAAAGAAGTATGAAGACTCCCCACCCATGGCCCGGATCATGTACGCCATCCATAAGGAAGTCAGGCGCGACGTGGCAGGCGCGATTAAGGTATATGAAGACTTTCTTAAGACCAACTTTAACGACGGTATTAACCGCGAGTATATCAAGGCGCTGCAGGAAAATGGTCAGGCTGACAAAAGCCTGGAAAGACGGAAGTTCATTGCTGAAGCATTCCCTTATGATCCGGGACTCTTTTCAGAAATGGCCACCTATCATTCCACGGCCAAAGAATATAGCCTGGCTGAGGAAAATGTGATGAAGGCTCTGCAACGGTCTCCCTACAATGAATACTATTGGGAACAGCTTGGAGACATAAAGCGTGATCAGAACAAATCTTCAGAGTCCATCGATGCCTACAATAAATCATTGCTTTTTGACCCAAATCAATACGATGTTATCAATAAGCTGCGCATTCTCAAAGGCAGATCCGAATCTTATCAGCTGGTTCCTGCAGTCAATGTAGATGAAGTTATCAGCCTTGACAAACCGGCCGAAGCCATTATAAGTGACAGAGGATATTACGTCATTCTCGATGAGAAAAGTGCTATCATGCACCCCGGAGGAGCCGTCGAGGAATACACCACCTATATAGTACGGGTTACTAATGAAAATGGGATCAATGAATTCAAGGAGTCTACGATCGGGTATGGCAGAGGTCAGAATCTCCTGATCGAACAGAGCGAGGTTGTAAAAACTTCAGGCGCAAAGATAAAGGGTGATCGGAACGACAATTCCATAGTTTTCACAAACCTGGAAGCTGGTGATGTCATTGTGTTCAGATACCGCATACAGAACTTTCATTACGGCCGGTTTGGCCGCGATTTCAATGACCAGCATTTTTTTGAAAAGGACGTTTATATTGCGAAATCGAAATTCACCTTGCTGGCACCTCCTGCTCAAAAGATCAATTATGTGTTTACAAATTCCACTGCGAAGCCAGTAGTAAGTAACGTGGAGGATCTTAAGCAGTATTCCTGGGAGGTTGTAAAGCAAGCACCCTTGAAGGAGGAGTCTTATATGCCTGCGTGGGTAGATGTCGTGCCAGTGTTACACGTGTCCACCATAGCACAATGGAATGACATTGCCCGCTGGTATGCTGACATGATCAATAATTCAAGCGAGGAGAGCTATGAACTTACAACTGTATTTGAAAAGATCTTTCCGAAAGACGAGAATTCCGCATTAAGTCAGTTTGAAAAGGCGCGTCGCATATACAATTTCATTCAACAAAATATACGTTATAGTCATGTCTCTTTCAGGCAAAGCGCTTACCTGCCGCAAACTGCGACCATAACGTTATCCTCGCGTCTCGGGGACTGTAAGGACTTGTCAAACTTGTTCATGACTTTGTGCAGGATGGCGAAAATTGAATCGAGGATGGTACTTGTCGACACGCGCGAAAATGGTATGCGTGATATGATACTTCCATCCCTCAATTTCAATCACTGCATTGCCAAGGCTTCACTGGATGGCAAGGAGTATTACGTCGAGCTGACCGATAACTACCTTCCCTTTACAAGTCTACCAAATAATCTTCCGAATGCACTCATCCTTGAGATACCTAAAAAAGGAGAGACACAAACAGTGGAACTGAAACCCCTTATTGCTCCGACGAAGACGAAGGACATTACCAAAGCCAATATCAACCTGAGACTTGATGGTAGTGATCTGGTCGTCAGTGTAGCCTCATCAAAATATGGAAACCTGACATCCGGCGTACGCTCTAGTTATCTTAATACCCCTTACGAAAAGCAATTCAAATTGCTGGAGGAGGCCTGCGCGCCAACTTATAAAAACGTAATTATGGATACGGTGTCATTCAGCGATCTCAGTATCCTGGAAGATTCATTGACCATGTGGTATACATTCAGGCTCAAGGATGAGATCATGGAAATTGGCTCCTTGAGAACATTCAAATTGCCGTTCATCGATGTGGTGGCTACTCTTAACAAATTCTCCGCTAATACTAGAATCTATCCCCTGGATTACAACGACTATGAAAACACGGATACTTATGATACACGGATCACAGTAGAAATACCTTCCGGGAAAAAACTGGTCGAGAAGCCTGCAGATGAAAGCTTTTCATTTGGTAAAATGATGTATAGCCTCAGTTATAAGTTTACGAGTGATGGGAAGCTTGAGATCGTTAGACAATTTACGAGCGACAGGAAGGAGATACCGGCAAAAGACTACATGGATTTCAGAAGCTTTGTGGAGAAGATCGTAAAGGCGGAGCAAAAAATGATTGCGTTTCAATAAAGATAGCAGTGGCTTTTTTATCGCGAGGTTCAAGGCGCAACGTCTGGAATATAATCTGCGAATTAGTGATGATCTAAAAAAGAAAATAAAGAATGACGTCTACAGTTTTTAATAACAGAACAGAACCAAAAAAATTACCTTAAAAGTAAAAAAAGTAGCACATTAAAATCCGATGAACGGCGAGATACCTGCGAATAGTTTTTGCAGCTTTGAACATATGATCACGCACGGTACCATTGGATATTCCGAGATTCAAAGCAACTTCTTGGTAGGTATGACCTTCAATCTTACATAACTTAAAAATTAGCTTACGTTGAGGCGGTAATTGCTCCAAGGCTTGCTGTGCTAGTTGCTCCAGATCGTCCGTAGGATTTTCTTCCGTAGTGACTTTTCTGTATTCAAGCATTACCTTTTCTTTGAATTTATTCTCTCGTGCCGTTTTTTCTATTGTCTTAAGGATGCAATTCTTGCAAATTGTAAAGAGATAACTTTTAAAGCTCAGATCACTGTTTAAGTGATCCCGCCCTTCCCATATTTTTATAAACGTTAGTTGTGAACACTCTTGCGCGAGTTCTTTGGATTTAAGGAATTTGTAAGAAAAGGAATAGACGTTAGAAAAATAATGGCTATAAATTTCATTAAAAGCATATGCATCACCCTTTCGGATGGCCTCGATCAATCTCTTTTGGTCGTCATCAGTGAGAGTCATGTGCTTAGAATCCACTCTAAGATAATTTAGATAATTGTCAAAATATATGGAAATTTTCCCCAAACTGTTGAAACAAACGTGTTAGAAAGAAGAGATTCTTATCTTAAAAAAATATTTCCGTTAACAGCATGACTTTTTTCAACATAGCGGATATAGACTGTTAGAGCTAAGACAATGACCAATAAAAGTGATATAAAATCCCTTATCCGGAGGTTTGTGGCAAACCACGCCACCGAAGACGAAATAGAATTGTTGCAGGAATATTTCAAAACCGAGAGCGGCTTGAAATATCTGGAAGAAATCATCGATGAACATGCGTCTGATTTTGACAAATCTCATCTGACGCAGTCTTTGCGCCCGCCACAGGAATCATTGGCAGTAGAAGAAGAGGCTAGTAAGGGTTCTTTGCGACTCTCCGGTACAATGATGCGTGCGATTGCCGCTACTTTTATTGGGATTGCCATGCTGGTAGGAGGATATTTTTATATTTCACAGATTAATTCTGTTACGGTTTATAAAACCGTTGCTGGCCAGAAAACAACCATTAAACTTCCGGACAATACGATTGTCATGCTAAATGGAAACTCTTCATTATCCTATCGGGGCAAATGGAAAGGGACGAAACAAAGAGCTGTTGACTTTTCGGGCGAAGGCTATTTTAAGGTTACATCTGATGCACAAAAGCCTTTTGTAGTCAATACATCAGGCATTTCAATTAACGTATTGGGAACAACTTTCAATGTTAAATCATATGATGAGGATGAAGATGTCGAGACCACGTTGGTAGAAGGTAAAGTCGCCATTAAAAAGGCCGCTGAAGGGGATGCCATACCCGAGATCGTTAACCTTTTGCCCGATCAAAAAGCAACCTTCAGCAAAAATAGTAAGGAAATAGTGCTGAAAAATGTGAATTCGGAAAATGAGGCGTCGTGGGCAAAAGGATCATTAATATTTGAAGACGAATCTTTCTCTGAAATTATAAAAGACCTTGAAAGATGGTACGGTGTAAAAATCATTGTGAAAAATAAGGCATCGTTAGAATGCCGGTTCAATACCAGAATAGAAAGTGAATCACTGGAAGAGGTTTTAAAACTGTTTAGTTTAAGTGGGAATGTAAAGTACCACTTCAAGGATGATCATCAGGTTTGGATCGAAGGAAGTCTTTGTGATCAAAAAGGAAATTAGGCATATGGCCTAAGGGACCACAATGCTTCAACATATGACATAATATAATAAAAAAAAATACCGGAAAGCACCGAGGGTGCTCTCCGGCTCTCGGACGATTGTTATCTACCATCTCGCGAAAGACTGTTAACATTCATCCCCAGGTCTTATTATAAAAACAAAACCATAGTAAAGGTATGAATAATTTTTACCAGACATGCTGCTTTGATAGCAGGCCTTTGCGTAAATGAACCCCTGTTTCTATGATGTTTTTACTGTTGACCTGTTTGTATGCTGTTCCATTACAAACAGAAGACACGCTTAAAAATGTGAACGTGTTCCTTGTGTTGAAAGAGGCAACCATTCGGGAGGCTCTTAATATATTGGAAACACAAAGCAATTATAAATTCTTTTATAATAGCGATCAGTTCAATACCACGCGTAAAGCCACCCTCGATTTTCATGGGAATATGGAAGATGCGCTGAAACTTATATTGGACAAAGAAATCACGTACGTTGTATCAGGTAAGCATATCATTCTGAAAAAAAAATTGATATCGGCAATTGATCGGGATGATGAAAATAAAAAAAATCAGCCCCCTGAATTACAGCCATCAGAATCAGCCCTTCAAAATAACATGCTATTGTCTGATCGAGAGATTGGCGGAATTGTTACTGACGAGTCCAATGAACCGCTTCCTGGGGTTAACGTGATTTTGAAAGGAACCAGCATAGGTACCGCTACGGATCGAAATGGAATGTTTAAAATTAACGTTCCTCATGCCGCAGCCGTTTTGATGTTTTCCTTCATCGGTTACACCACAGTAGAATTTAGCGTTGTCAATCAAACTAGCCTCAACGTTTCCCTTCAACCAGATAGCAAAACATTAAATGAACTCGTAGTGGTAGGGTATGGATCTGTTAAGAAAAGTGACCTTACCGGAGCAATATCATCCGTTAGTAAAAAAGATATAGGCGACCGGCAAGTATCAGGCCTTGCATCCTTAATACAGGGCAGGGCAGCTGGTGTCGATGTTTCTCAAGGCACGATTCGCATCCGGGGTATAACCACATTTAACAATTCTGATCCCCTGGTAGTCATTGATGGTTTCA
>CAZAHL010000254.1:0-10938 GCA_964484845.1 uncultured Chryseolinea sp.
GCAAGTTTTTTACCGTCAGGACTAAGTGCAAAACCTTGCAAGTCTTCCACTTTTTCCTCGAACGTTTTAAGAAGTTTAAAAGCATTGAGTTCATATTTTCTGATAGGGCCGTTATTAGAAGCGTAGTACAAATATTTACTGTCTGGGCTGAATGCAGAACGGGTGCCACAACCACCACAATAACCTTCCTCAAACTGAAACGTGTTGAGCTTGCGCCAATCACTTGTTTGATACAAATTAACTGTACGATTATCTTCTCCCAAAGCAAGTAGCTTTCCATCAGGAGAGATCGCAATGTCAACGCCACTGCCCAATCCCTTATCGGCAGAAACGGAAATTTTTCTGATTTCTTTTTTTGAGTTCAGATCATAAATAGTAACAGAATCACCATAGCCTGAATTCCCATATCCCGCTACCGCGAAAAAATTCAGGTTCGGATCAATGCCAATATCGGTGACGATATCCGGAGTATGAATGACATAGATTTCTTTTCCAGTGGCGATATCCCAAAAACGAATTGATTTATCATTACTTCCGCTGATCAGCCATTTACCATCAGATGTAAATTCAAGACTTGTTACCGTTGCTTCATGACCTAAAAAACTCCGTACCTCTCGGCCAGTACTCATTTCCCAGAGTTTTGCAGATTTGTCTCTACTGCCCGTTGCCACATAGTTACTATCGCTGCTAATCGCCAGGGCAACTACGGCAAGTTCATGACCCTTTTGAATAACTGTTTCTACGGATTGGGAAAATGAAAATAAAGGAAACAAAAAATAGATGAGACCCAATCTCATGCTTTTGCAGGAGAGGATTCGGCGGACTCGATTTCTTCGGTTGATAGATCTTCCCATCGGGCAGGTTCATTGTTGTGGAGATAGTCCAATATCTTTTGTTCTACATGTTTCAGCTTTAAAAGTCTTAAATACTTGCCATTGCGGGCAAGAATTAAACGCCCGGTTTCTTCTGAAATCGCCAGCACGAGAGTATCAGTATTCTCGGACATGCCAACGGCAGCACGGTGACGCAACCCGTAGTGTGCAGGAAGATTATCGTTTTCCGTTACAGGCAATACGCATCTCGCTGCCTTAATCCGCCCTTTATAGATGATGACCGCGCCATCGTGTAAAGGGCTGTTTTTATTAAAGATGGAAAGTAACAAACGCTTATTTACAGTGGCATCAAGGGCATCGCCTGTTTGCGCGTAGAATTTCATTTCAGAGTCGCGAGAGAAAACCATGAGAGCTCCCGTCCTTGTTGCTTTTAAAGATTTAGCGGCCTCTATCACTTCCTGGACATCAAAATCATCGTGATATTCATGGCGCCAATTAGCAATTGTCTTAAAAATGTTTTCCCGAAATTCAGTTCCTCTTCCAATTACCAATAAAAATTTCCGGATCTCCGGTTGAAATAATATGATCATCGCCAAGACACCCACACCCATGAACTGGCCAAGTATGGTAGCAAGCAACTCCATCTGGGCCGCACGCACGATTAGATACACCAGGTATAGCGCCAGGATGCCTAAAAAAATATTCATGGCAATGCTACCCCGGATGAGTTTATAAACTTGGTATAGCAGAACACTAACC
The DNA here is from genome assembly GCA_964484845.1 of uncultured Chryseolinea sp. GTDB lineage: Bacteria > Bacteroidota > Bacteroidia > Cytophagales > Cyclobacteriaceae > Chryseolinea. Next base: position 1,593 of record CAZAHL010000254.1, read on the forward strand.
AGCGCGATGTCTATGAAATCAACCCAGCTTACGTCCAGAAATCCGATCTTAAAAAGAAAAATCATGCCTTACAAAGGTACGTAGGATGTACGATTTATGATGTATACAAGAATATTAATATAGAATATTCTACGCTGCTATTGTGGTGGAGTGAACGAGCTTAACGATCTCTACAGCTTCCTTAACATCATGCACCCGAAGTATGTTTGCTCCCTTCATCAAGGCTATCGTGTTAAGACAGGAGGTTCCATTAAGGGCATGGTCTGGTGTTGTTTCTAATGTTCTCCAGACCATTGACTTTCTTGATAATCCGACAAGAACGGGTCTGCTTAAAATTTTGAAATAATCGAGCGCTTTCAGTAGTTCAAAATTTTGCTGAGCAGTTTTTGCGAAACCAAACCCAGGATCGACAATCATGTCAATTATCCCATATTCACTTAGTTGATGGATCTTCTTATGAAAATAATCGATAATATCTTTTACTAGATTTTCATAGGAAGCAAATTGATTCATGGTTTGTGGATTTCCGCGCATGTGCATCATTACGTAAGGAACCTTATGCATGGCTGCTATTTCTAACATAGCTTTATCTTGTTCACCTCCCGATATATCGTTGATCATAGCAGCCCCTTCGTTGAGCGCCGCAGCTGCTACCTGACTTCGAAAAGTATCGATGGATAAAATTACTTCTGGGAATCTTTTCACAATAAGCTTGATGGCCTTTGAAACCCGGGTGATTTCTTCTTCGATGCTAACATCGTCCGCGCCGGGGCGCGAGGAGTATCCACCAATGTCAATAAATGTTGTGCCGTCTCCAACCATTTTTTCTACCTGTGTCATAATAGCCAAATCGGAATCGTATCTGCCACCATCGTAAAAGCTGTCGGGTGTTACATTCAAAATCCCCATAACCTTTGGGGTAGATAGGTCGATGAGCCGTCCACGAACGTTTAATGTCTGACTGGTATTAAATATTTTGCTTTCAAATGAAGATTTCATAGGATGCCATGATGAAATTCTGATCCAATATTAAGAAGTTTGCCAGCTAAAGTTATCCCCTTGATCGAAAAAACAACTCAGGAGTATGCAGAAGTGATGGTCAGTTGCAAGACTCTTTTTGAAAAGAAAACCCGTGATTATGGTACTGCGTGGCGCATTTTGCGTTTGCCATCGATAACAGATCAGATTTTTATCAAGGCTCAACGAATAAGAAGTATCCAGGAAAAAGGAAAGCAGCGGGTAGACGATCCCATAAAAGACGAATTTATCGGGATCATAAATTATTGCATCATCGCTTTAGTGCAAATGCAGTTACACGAGTCAGCATCGCTGGAAATGAACTTCGAAGAACTGGAGCCTTTATATGACGCTGCTTCAAAGCAAACTTTGGACCTGCTTCAGAATAAGAATCATGATTATGGTGAAGCGTGGCGCGAAATGAGAGTTACTTCCATAACAGATATTATTTTAATGAAGCTTCTGCGCGTCAAACAAATCGAAGACAATCAGGGCAAGACTTTAGTAAGCGAAGGGGTAAAGGCAAATTACCAGGATATGATAAACTATGCAGTGTTTGCTTTAATAAAATTGAAAAATTAGAAAATTGAAAGATTACAAGATTGAAAAATTTGAGGTTAATCTTCGCGTTTTCGAACCCTCCAATTTTACAATCTTTCAATCTTCCAATTTTACAATTCTATAATCATAATCTTCCAATTTAACCTATCACCATGCGGAAATACATTGACCAATTTTCTCGATTTTTTGTTGGAGGACTTTTCATCTTCTCAGGCCTTATTAAGTTGAACGATCCTATCGGAACAGAAATAAAACTGGAAGAATATTTTGAAGTTTTCGGACAAGATTTCGGTTCATTCTTCTTGTTTTTTAAACCTTTTGCATTGGAGATTGGTATGTTTCTGATCGTGCTTGAGGTTGTGCTGGGAGTGGCGGTTCTAATTTTTTACCGGATGGAGATTACTACAAAAATTCTTTTAGCTCTTATTGTCTTTTTTACTTTCCTCACGTTTTACTCAGCCTATTTTGATAAAGTAACCGATTGTGGGTGTTTTGGAGATGCCATAAAACTTACTCCTTGGGAATCTTTTTTTAAAGACATTATCTTGTTGATATTTATCCTTCACCTGTTCTGGTATCGCAAGAAATATCAACCCGTATTATACACTAAGGAAGGACTTACTGTGGTTGCTGTAACAACAATCGTGTGCCTGGTTCTAGGTATTTATGCAGTCCAACATTTGCCTTTCATTGATTTTAGAGCCTACCGGATTGGTAATAATATTCCACAGCAGATGCAGCCACCCGAACAACCTATTTTTGAATACACTTTCAGGCAAAAGGATGGTGAGCTGCTGAAGTCGGACAAATATTTAACGGATACGCTAACTTATAAGTATGTTAGTGTTGAGCAGGTAAATGAAGAAAAAACGAAAGCCAACATCACGGACTATGGTGTGTCCAGTGTAGAGGGGGAGGATGTTACTCAAAACACATTTGAGGGCAGTAAGCTTCTATTTATTATTTACGATGCGTCGAAAGCTTCGTCAAAGAATATTGACAATATCCGTCAGCTTATTAACTCGTTGGAGGGCAAAGTTGAGATGATGGCCTTGACTTCTTCTGGTTCGGCTGAGTTTGAAGCGTTTCGTCACGCTCACCAATTGGCTGTGCCTTTCTATTTTGCAGATGCTACGGTGTTAAAAACGATCGTAAGATCTAACCCCGGAATCACCTTGTGGGTAAACGGGACGGTCCAGGGCATGTGGCATCATAATGATACTCCGGATGCAGAAGAAATACTTTCGCTGTTATCAACCAAAACCACAAATTAGCCGCACACATACTATCATGAAAATATTTCTCATAGGCATGTCGGGTTCTGGAAAAACTACCTTAGGGAAACGGTTGTCCAATGAGCTTCACACAGATTTCGTCGACTTGGATTGGGAGATCGAAAAACGAGAGGGTAAATCCGTCAAAGAAATTTTTTCACAACGTGGTGAAGACCACTTCAGACAAATTGAGGCTGAAGTATTAAGGTTTTGGGGGGCTGCATCTCAAGATTTTGTGATGAGTACCGGTGGTGGTGCACCGTGTTTTTACGAAGGTATCGACATCATCAATGATAGTGGTCTAAGCATTTTTTTAGACGTGCCGGTCGAAGAATTGAAAGCAAGATTAGCTTCCGCTACCGATCGTCCTTTATTAAATGCTGGCGACGAAAAAGAGAGGGAGGATAAACTAAATTTTATGCGGTCGTCCAGGCTCTCCATATATCAGCGAGCCCACATAACAATCGAAGATGCTACGCTGGAAAAATTACTCACAGCGATACAACTTAAAGCGATACAACTTAAAAAGTAAAGCCAAGGGTGATCATACCAGTCGTGATCTTATTCTTAATATTGACTATCGGTTCCGATTGATCGTCCAGTGTATAGGGACTATAAAAACTATCATACTTCCGGTTAATGAGAGCAAAGTCGATAGAGAATTTACTGAGCTTTACTCCAGCACCTCCGCTTATAGAGGTGATTTTATTGTCAAGGTTACTGTCCTCAAATGTATTAGCCTGTAAATTGTATCCTCCGCGTAATCTAAAGATGTTATATCTGAACTCTGCGCCAACCCTGTAATTGACAGTTGATTTATAAATTGACTTCATGATATTATTGTCAGAAGAAAACGAAACTCCATCAATATCCGAGCTGTAACGAAGCCTGGACGGGTTGGTCAACTCCACATCGCCGGTAATAAATCCATACTTCGATATAAACGCGAGTCCACCACTCAGTTTTAAGGGTGTTGTTAAATTATATTCCGAAATAATGATGTCGGTAGAAGCTGATTCATCATCTAAGTTCACAAAATCTTCGCCATCCCAGTAGTCAAAATCATTCCACTGGGTACTCAAAGCTGCGTCATACTTTTCTGTAATCTGATAGTAAGTAGGCGATGTAAACGAGAGACCTATCTGCAAGAAATCGACAGGTCTAACGATTACCCCTAGTGATGCGTTAATACCGGAACCGCGTATGTCTAAATTTTCCGCTAAATCTAAACCGTAAATAAGCGTTTCATCCACACCATCAACGATTATGGGATCATATCTTTCTGTAAAAATCTTGTTAGAGTTATAGCGTAAAGTAGTGAGTCCTATGCCTCCTCCAAAGAATAGCATGTCTTTGTAATTGCCGCCATATGAAAAGCTCCATTGATAGGATGTACCTTTAGTGGTGATCTCTTCTTGTTGTTCAGAGTCAATGGGAGCGTCAGTAAAATATTCTCTATTAGACCCGGGTGGATCAAGTATGGATTTCGGTCCTATTAAAAAATTATCATAAGCAAGTCCATCGAGGTCACCTAATTGAGAGGGCGTATTACCATCAGCGAGTTCCAAAAAATAATCAACCATAGATGAAGTCTCGTTTCTACCCCTGTAAAGGGTCGAACCATTAAAATCATTTATTCTACTCATACTAATACCGAAAGCACCACCCACATACCCCGTGTTTTCATCGCGAGGCTTAGCGCTGGGAAAATGGTGCACATAGCTCAATCCGGGAATATTAAGTTTAGAAGAATTTTCCTTTGAAAAATTGCCAAAAGGTTCGCCTCCATTTTCTCTGAAAAGTGCCGAAGTATTATAAGAGGTATATCCAGGAGTAAAAGTAAATTCAGAGCGATTGAACATGCCTAGCCCGGCCGGATTCGATAATGCAGAACTATAATCCCCTCCCAAAGCGATTTGAGCTCCACCTAAACTCTGGATTCGGGCACTCCCAGCAGGTTGAGTCCTCCCAAAAAGCAAAGCTGATTCAGCATAGCTCTGGGCGAATGCTGAAGAACTCAAAGACATGGCGATACCACTGAGGAAAATTCCTCTTAAAATTTGCTTAAACATAAAATAGATTTTTTTTGAAATTAATCCCTTGATCTACCCCTGCTTCCTCCTGAGGATCCAGTTGAACCTGAAGAACTACTTCTGCTGCTGCCACCCCCATCATAAGAACCACTACTTCTCGTTGGAGTTGGGGAATCAAAGGTTCTGGATCTCTGATTACTATCATTATAGCTACGGTCCACATTTCCGCTATTCGAATTACTATTGTCTCCAGTCGTCGAACTTCTTGTTGGTGTGCTTTGAGATCCCTGTGAATTGGTACTTCTCCATGAACGATTATAATACTCATCTTGCTGTCTGCGTGAAGGAGCAGTAGATACACGACCGCCGGAATTGTCATCGGCGAGTCTGCCACCATTTTGATCTCCGGAGACGGTAGATCGCGAGCGAGGTGAACTGGAATCTCTATTTAAGTTCTGACCTGACACCACCGACCTGCTTGTAGCGCGTTTTCCATAAACGACACCTCTGCCTGATTCATTATTGTTATTTACGATTATGACTGTATTGGGATAATAATTATTATAATATCCAGATCCCCATCCGTTCCGGTAAGGATTGCCATAATAGCTGTTGTATCCATATCCTACGCCAAAACTGCTTCCCCAACCATAGTCCCATGAGTTCCCCCAGGAATAACTAAATGAACTTGACCATCCGTTCCGGTAATATGGATTGCGCCATGGATTGCCCCAAGAATCATAATAGCTGCCATAATAAGGGCTGTTCCATGAATTGTAGGGATCGTAATAATTGTTTCTGTACCAAGGATTGTTATACCAGTTGCTGAAATTGTTATTAAAGTTGTTGAAGTTGCTCGCTTTGTTGTACTGATAATTATTTACAAAATAATCCTGATTGTCAGTTTGGGCTGCTTCAGAATTTGAACGGGCAGCATACTCCGGATTCACATTGCGAGAGGAGTAACTATCGGTGGGATTCACCGATTCATTTTCTTCTATAACCTCTTTTTTATTCTTCTTTATGCTGGCCGTGTAGGAAACTTCAGTTGCTTTTTTTGCATTAAGTTTCGCGCGGTCTTTTGAATTAAAATACATATCATCATTTTCAATTCCTTGCGCTGAAGCAGCAAAAGTGAATATCAATGAAACTAAACTTAATAACGCCACCTTGCTTTTCATATGACTTCTGGTTTATATCTTCTGTTATAGAACGTTAAATCGTGGTAAAAGTGCTAATAAAGCTACAAAATTTAAGCAGTATTTGTTCGGAGTAAAATTATATTTGCCGTTCGAATAGAAATTAAATCAATAATTATACCAGCATGGGGAAGGAATTACCAACGCGGAGTGCAGATTATTCTTTATGGTACAATGAATTAGTAAAAAAAGCAGACCTGGCGGAACATTCGGATGTGCGCGGTTGCATGGTAATTAAGCCCTATGGATATAGCATTTGGGAGAAAATGCAGCAAGCCCTGGATAAAATGTTTAAAGATACCGGCCATGTTAATGCATACTTTCCTTTGTTTGTGCCTAAGAGCATGTTTGAAGCAGAGGAGAAAAATGCAGAAGGTTTCGCCAAGGAATGTGCCATCGTAACGCATTATCGTCTGAAGTCGGATCCACAAAACAAAGGTAAACTCATCGTTGATCCAGATGCGAAACTCGAGGAGGAACTCGTGGTCCGCCCCACCAGCGAAGCCATTATTTGGAGTACATACAAAAAGTGGATTCAATCCTATCGGGATTTACCATTATTGATCAATCAATGGGCAAATGTGGTGCGTTGGGAAATGCGAACCAGGCTATTCCTGAGAACCTCTGAATTTCTTTGGCAGGAAGGCCATACAGCACATTCCACAAAAGAGGAAGCCATTCAAGAAACTGAACAGATGCTGAATGTCTATGCCGAGTTTGCCGAAACTTTTATGGCTTTGCCGGTGGTAATGGGTTTAAAGTCGGAGGGTGAACGATTTCCGGGCGCTGTGGAAACCTATTGTATAGAAGCGATGATGCAGGATGGGAAATCTCTCCAGGCGGGTACCTCGCACTTTCTCGGTCAGAACTTTGCGCAAGCCTTCGGTGTAAAATTTGCTAATAAGGAGGGGAAGCTTGATTATGTTTGGGGAACCTCATGGGGTGTAAGTACGCGCTTAATGGGAGCCCTCATAATGGCTCACTCCGATGATGACGGGCTTGTGTTGCCACCTAAGCTGGCCCCTATTCACGTAGTGATAATACCTATCTTTAGAACGGAGGAAGAATTGAATCAGCTGTCGTCTGCTGTAGAACCTATTATGAAAGCTCTTAGACAACAGGGTTTCTCCATTAAATTTGATAATCGCGATACACATAAACCCGGTTTTAAGTTTGCTGAATGGGAGTTAAAAGGGGTGCCACTTCGTCTTGCAATAGGCCCCCGCGATTTGCAAAACGGAACTGTGGAAGTTGCACGAAGGGATACAAAAACAAAGGAAACCAGAAACTTGAACCAAATAATAGCGGAAATTCCAACGCTGTTAGAAGATATTCAAACCAATATTTATCAGAAAGCCCTTCGATTTAAGACCGAGATGATAACGGAAGTAAATTCCTTCGAAGAATTTAAACGGGTACTTGATGAAAAAACAGGGTTTGTGTCTGCCCATTGGGACGGAACAATTGAAACAGAAACAGCAATAAAAGACCAAACCAAGGCCTCGCTACGATGTATTCCTTTGGACGCTAAACCGGAGGCTGGAGTTTGTGTTTATTCCGGGAAACCATCCAACAAGCGTGTTTTATTTGCAAGGGCATATTAAATGGTGCCATTTTAGGTATCTCTGCGAGGTTTAGATATTATTAGGAAAATAATCGTCAAATTCGCGGTCTACCTTAACACATCTTCCCATGGTAATGTGGATTATCATTATTTCACTATTGGCAATAGGGCTTGGGCTTATTATTGTAGAGCTCGTATTCATTCCAGGCACAACGGTAGTAGGACTATTGGGTCTTATATTTAGTATTGTAGGAATTGTTATAAGCTATAAGCATTTTGGAAACGACATTGGGTTCTACATCCTGATTGGCACGCTAATAACAACGCTAGCGGGTCTGTTTTATAGCTTTCGATCGGGCGCCTGGACACGTTTCTCCCTAAAATCTTCCATTGAGAGCAAGGTAAATGAAGGCATGCTGAAGGTTTTAAATGTGGGTGATGAAGGCACTACGAGATCATCGTTGAGACCAATGGGTACTGCCGAGTTTGCAAATCAAAATTACGAAGTGAGATCGACGGGGTCTTTTCTGGATAGCGGTACCCGTGTAAAAATCATTCAAATTCAATCGAATCAAATTGTCGTAGAACCAATTAACTAATTAATATTCTCTATGGAAGCTGTCCCTTTACTCGTTTTGATCTTTGGCGGGATCATCATGTTTTTTGTATTCCTGTATTTCGTACCCGTTAACCTTTGGATTACTGCTTTATTCTCTGGTGTAAAGGTTGGGTTGTTTGAACTGGTTTTCATGCGAATACGCAAAGTTCCACCGCGTATTGTAGTGGATTCTCTAATTACAGCTACAAAGGCCGGCTTACAATTATCCTCCAATGATCTTGAAACGCATTATCTGGCAGGCGGTAATGTTCCCAATGTAATTCGCGCATTGATTTCTGCTGATAAAGCAAATATCAGTTTAAGCTTTAAACAAGCAACGGCGATCGACCTGGCGGGACGTGATGTCTTTCAAGCGGTTCAGATTTCAGTTAACCCTAAGGTCATCACGACTCCCAAAGTAGCTGGCGTTGCCGCAGATGGTATACAGTTGATAGCCATTGCACGCGTAACAGTGCGCGCAAGTATAGCTCAATTAGTTGGAGGCGCGGGCGAAGATACCATCCTCGCACGTGTGGGTGAAGGTATTGTCTCGTCCATTGGCTCTGCCAAATCACATAAGGAAGTACTGGAAAGTCCGGATAAAATTTCAAAATTAGTTTTATCACGTGGATTGGATGCGGGAACTGCCTTTGAAATTTTATCGATCGACATCGCCGATGTAGATGTTGGCGCTAATATTGGAGCAAAACTTCAAATCGATCAGGCATCTGCTGATTTAAAGGTAGCAGAAGCGCGCGCCGAAGAGCGTAGAGCCATGGCTGTAGCCCTTGAACAAGAAATGAAAGCCAAGGCACAGGAGGCTCGTGCAAAAGTAATAGAGGCTGAGGCTGAGATACCAAGATCTATTGCTGCTGCATTTGAAAAAGGACATTTGGGTGTTATGGATTATTATAAGATGCAAAATGTACAATCGGATACGGAGATGAGGCAGGCTATTTCCGGGTCGGGCAAAAGCGTGCCTGGTGCACCTAAGAAAGATTAGCGCGTTGAATTTTTCAACGAAGCATAAGAGCTACACCTAACGTGTAGCTTTTTTTTTCGTGTAGCACAGGTGGTTGTCCAAAGAGCTTTAATCCACT
>CAZAHL010000255.1:0-10897 GCA_964484845.1 uncultured Chryseolinea sp.
TTCATTTCTATCCAGTGGCCAAGAAGCATGATAAGGATCAGGGTAGCAAGCTCCCAGAAAAAGTCCATGCCTTCCAGTCCCAAAATAATAGCAACGCTGTAGACATATGCAACGGTGATGGCTACGGCCACCAACGTCATCATACCAAGGGATTTGGATATTACTTCATCTATTAATCCTACAAGGAAGGGCCAGCCACCATAAAAGAAAACAATGGACGACAAAATGAGCAGAATATAATTAGAACCTGTAAAGGTCCAATCTATTCTCAACCAATGTTGAATCATTGGGGATAGGACCATGATTGGGATTGTCAATATAAGCACAACGTAAAATCGCTTTTTGAACTCATCGATCATTCCTTCATGATGCGCATGTCTTCCCCCCTCGTGGTGATCATGCTTTCGTATTTCCTTAGCGTGAGCCGCTCCTTTCACGGAGTTTTGATGGTCATGGTGATCAGTATGACCGTCATTTGCTTTTGATTCCTTAACGGGAATCAATTCCATTCCACATTTCGGACATTTTCCAGGAGCATCCTTAACTACTTCTGGATGCATAGGACACGTGTATTTCTGATGATGGTGTTCGTGCTCCATAAGGATTATTTTTTTATACGATTCGATAGTTAAGCATCATTCCGTCATCTTCATGTTCCAGGTTATGGCAGTGGAAAACAAACAGACCTGTGTACTTTGGAAAGGTCATGATCACTTTCACTTTTTCGCCCGGCATAACAAGCACGGTATCTTTCCAGCCTTTTTCAGAAGCAATAATTTCATTTCGTCCGCCCATGCGGTGGATCACCTGAAATTGTACGCCATGGATGTGCATCGGATGGATCTCGTCGCCCGTTTCATTATCAAATTCCCAAATCTCCGTCGAGCCTGCCTGAACCGTTTCATCTACTTGTTCCATTTGAAATGATTTGCCGTTAATGCTATGCCTTTCCATTCCTCCATGGCCCCCTCCGCCGTCATTTATTCCGGCTATGTCAAAGGATCTCGTTTTCACCGCGAGATTGTGATTTATAGGAATTATAGATGAGAGGTTAGGAGGTAATGAGAAAGAAGCAGGGGAAGCGCGGTCAACTTTAAACTTCATAAGGTTAAAGCTTTGGCGCCCTTGAATATTGAACTCACTGAATCGGTTACTTAAAAGGAAGACTTCGCTACCAATGGAAAATTGGGAAAAATCGATAAGGATGTCTAGTCGTTCACCAGGGCTCAGCAATATACTTGAAACAGTTTCCGGAGATTTTAATAGACCGCCGTCAGAGCCGATTATATGAAATTGAATTCCCTTTGATAAGCTTAAATTGTATACCCTCGCCGTTGAGCCATTCAGAACGCGAAATCGATACCAACCCGAAGCTACATTTAAGAATGGCGCATGGAAACCGTTTACCAGGATTTGCTCGCCTAAATATCCCGTCATGATCTCTTCCTCATCAGGTGAGTACTCAAGGTTGTTTCCCTCAAAATGTTTATCCTGAATTATCAACGGAATTTCGAACTCACCCGATGGTAGATTAAGTGAGGCTTCTTCTTCGTCACTTACGATGAACATTCCCGCGAGGCCCATGAACACTTGTTGAGCAGTTGTCCCGTGGACATGCGGGTGATACCAGTATGTTCCGGCACGTTGTTGAATGGGCAACACATATTGAAAAGAACTTCCTGGCGCTACCACATCTTTTGGATGTCCTTCCATATTTTCTGGAACGATCAATCCATGCCAATGAATATTGGTTTCTTCTAATAAATTATTTTGAAGTGAGAGATTAACGGTTTCCCCTTTAGTTACCTTGATTGTCGGGCCAAGCAACCCGTTTCCATAGGCCAACGTTTTACTTGCCCTCCCTCTTAAAAGCTCGGCGCTATTATATTGAGTATTTAACGAAGCGTTATTCATTATGGAAGGAATTGGCAAAGGTCTGTCAAAAGATTCTTCGACAATCCAATTCGCTTCACCGATCATGTCTTCTTCCGTATGACAAGCTTTTAGAAGTAAGGATGCTCCAACGAATGCAGTAAGTGCTTTCAAACTTGACGATTTTATAAATTCTCTTCGCTTCATTCGTTAACCAATTATTACGTCTATTGAAGAGTTTCCTGGATCGATCCGCATGTCAGCATTTTATCGCCAAAATATGGATTTCTGATTTCCTTCTGATCACTTAACCAATAACCTCCTTCGTTGTTAAAAGCCATCGGACAAAAATCATAGAACGCTTCCTTGTCCCCTAAACCAAAAGCTTTAATGCTTTTATACAAATTATCGGACAATGTGCTGAAAGCTTTTCTTTGTACTTCGATATCTGTACTGGCCTGGATTTCTTTCAAGGATGTTTGGATAGGGGATAAGTAACTCATCCAGTCGTTGTGGGCTACGCCTGATAAAAGCTTCATATCAACTTTACCAAGGACTTCGTTTGTTCCTGCAGCTTCTTCTTTTACTTTGATAGCATCGGAGGAAACAAAGGCCTCTTTCAAACCGATATAAGAAGTGAATACGCTGGCAAGTTGCCGTTGAAAGGATGCATCAACCTGAAAGTGCGGAGCACTGACATCTTCTGATGTAATTGACTCTGAAGAAAGTTCAGTGCTATCATGGTTAGCGTACGCATCATGAGATTCTGTGGCAGAATCTTCCTTTTTGTTACCTGAACAATTCGTTAAGACGGCAAATGCCGTTGCTGCCAATAGGACTGAAAAGAAAATTAATTTAGTTTTCATTGGTTTATTTGTTTTTGTTGGATACTCTTTAAGTTGAAAATTGAGGTGCGTTCCATTTCCATTTTCTAATTTCCATCTCTAATTTCTAATGCCCATGTCCAGCCATTGGATCTGTACCTTTCTTAAGTATTATTTCAGAATACAAAAGGTACGCACCTGATATGGCTATGGTATCTCCTTCAATGATACCTTCCGTTATTTCAACCTGATCAAAGCTTTCAAGTCCGGTCTTTACCATTCGAGGCTGGAAGGTGTTATGGCCTGCCTGGATATATACATGAGTTCCTTTACCATCTCTTATCACGGCATCAACCGGAATGGCTAGAACCTCCTTGGAAGAATGAGTCAGATAAACCTGAACTTGCTGGCCAGGCTTGTATTTTGATTTGAAATTTTCAATCGAGGCTCGCATAACAGTTATCTGAGTATTTGATCTGTATTCAGGGCTTAGGAAGCTAACGGTGGCTTCCATGGAATTATCCTCATTTTCATTGACTCTAACAGTTACCTTATCACCGTTTTTTACCAGAGACGTTTCATTAGGATATAATTCGGCCTCAACCCAAAGTTTACTGATGTCCTCTATCGTATAGAGAAGACCACCTTCGGAAACATATTGCCCTTCCGAAGCATTTATCTCGGTAATAACACCGGAGGTGGGAGCAAGGAAGGTAACGCTTGGTTGTAAAAAATTTCTATTGGTTATTTGACTGATCTGAGTCTTGGCTAGTCCATATAACAGAAGTTTTTTCTTAGAGGCTTCCAAAAATGATTGGTAGCGTTTTTCAGTTTTGCCCAACTCATCATATTGTTCTTTTGCAAGCAGGTATTCCTGTTGAAGTGTCAGCAAGGTCTCACTATACAAGGTATATAATGGTTGACCTTTTCGAATTGATTGCCCAGTTTCCTTTATGTAAAGTTTTTCAACACGCCCTGCGGCTCGACTACTGACTACCTCACTTCGTTGTTCATCAACCGTAAGTCGCCCATTGATAACTGCCGTTTGACCAACAGGTTTCTTGCTTACTTTTTGTGTTGTGATGTTAGCAAGTTTGATTTGTCTATCGGTTAACATTAGGTTATTGTCCGAAGCGTTGGATTTTGTAACCTTGACTAGTTCCATTCCACAGATAGGACATGTACCTGGTTTGTCTTTAATAACCTGAGGATGCATAGGGCAAGTATATTTTTCAGCGGCAGCATGTTCATGCGTTTCAGGCGAGTCCTTCGAGTGTTCATTCGAACAGGCGACGAACAATAACGATGTGCAGATGAACAAGAATATTGCTCTCATATTACTTTGGTGTTTTAATGAAGCTTTCACTATCAACAAGATAGTGTGCGTTAGCTGCAATTTCGTCGGATGAAGCAAGGCCGCTAGATATTTCAATCATTCCACCAGCCGAAATTCCGGTGATAATTTTTTTAGGTTTTAATACTCCGCGGTCTTTCAGGAATACTATTTTATCAGTGCCTAGATCCAACACTGCTTCTTTCGGAACCCATAACGATTCAGAGGGAGATAGGCGAATAGTTGCAGTCACGAGATGTCCGATATGAAGACCTTCAGCTTTTTTGGTATAGACGCGAAGCTTTACAAAATCCTGGCCTTCATTAAAAAACGGTTGGACAAAGTCAACGGAAGCTTGTTCTTTATGACCAGTTCCAAAATCGAGTTCCAGTTTATCTCCTTTCTTAATTGAGCCGGATTGTTTTGCAGGCAGGTCAAGTTCAACGCGAAGGGCATCATTATTCACGACATTAAATAAAGTCTGGCCCGCCGAAACATAATTTCCTTCTCTGATAATTGAACTGTTAGAATTATTTTGCACGGGCGCAGGTGCAGAGGTATTGGAAGACGTTGATCCCATTCCATCGTTCATACCAATACTTGTTGTAGCTTGCCCTGATGCCATAGCCACTGAAGTGGAAGGTGCCTGTTGGTCTGTAATGAGGTATCCGGAATAGGGACTGAAGACACTGAATGTATTACTTGTTTCTTTTCTCTCGATGAGATTATGAATCTGTGAGTTTGTCATTCCTAAAAGATTGAGTTTGTTTTTAGTCGCTTCAATAAGGGATTTGTTATCAGCATCGTTCTCCAGTAGAAACAACAACTCACGTTGAGCGGTGATCAGTTCTGGACTATAGATGTCTGCTATCTTTTGCCCTTTTGAAACAGCCTGATAGGCGTACTTCAAGTATATTTTTTCAAGACGTCCTCCAACACGTGAAGGGATTGTATAAATGTTCCTTGTATCGTAGGTAACAACACCTTGAGCTTCAACAGATACAGGAACTGACTTATACTGGCCTTTAATGGTTTTAATAGAACTTACTACAAGTTCATTTGGGGAAGTGATCAGTTTTGAAAGGCCTTCTGTGATTTCGACTTCTTCACCCGAACGCCCTTTAAGAACCAGATTCATTCCGCACACCGGACAGGTTCCAGGCTTGTCAGAGATAACAGTTGGATGCATCGGGCACGTATAAATATCGTTGTGGTCTTCATGATTGGACGTGCAGCGGGCCAGTAAAATTATGAGAAACAGCAAAAAAGGTACGAAATAGGAAGTACGAGGTACGGCGGTATTCGTATTCCGTATTTTATAGCACGTAACTAGCGGTTCGCCTCTCGTACCTCGTACCTCGAACCTCGTACCTTGTATCTCGTACCTCGTACCTTGTATTTTATTTCTCCAGTTCTTTCTCATAACTCACGATCATCTTATAGTACTCTTCGAGTTTATTCAGGTATTCCATTTGCGCCATGTTCATAGCTTCCCATCCGTCAATTACAATGGGCAACTGTTCGCGGTTCTCTTCGTATGCAAGCATTAATGTTTGATAATTTTTCGTCAAGGCAGGGATGATCTTGCTTTGGTAATTATCGAGCTGCTGTTTCATTCTGGTTAGCTGACTTGCCATTCCGGCCAGCATTCCTCGCGTCTCTATCAGAATTGCTTCGCGACCTTTCTTCATGGCCTCAATATCATAGTGCATTCCCTTTACTTCTGCTTTATACATTTTTGAAGACCAGGGTGCGATGGGTATAGACACCATAGCCATTGCTGTGAATTGTGTTGGCATGTTGCCTATGGGTTGCATGTGATCAAATCTTATCTTGAAATCAGGCTTTGCCTGATACTTTTGAAGCTGTTGGTTCAGGCGCATGACTTCAATAGCTTGATTGATTTGTTTGATGTCGCTTCTTTGTTCGCTCAAGGATGTTGTGTCATTTGCGATTTGCTCTGATTTAAAATCGACAACTGTTGTTGTGTCGATCATTATTGAATCTGAAGTAGGGAGATTAACTAAAGCTTTCAGACGATAGCTTTTATCTTCAATATCAGAACGGGTCATCAGAAGCATGTTCTGGACTTCACTCAATCTCCCTTCTGCTTTGTAGATGTTACCAAGGCTTCCTTGATTGTACGGGTAGCGTATTCTGGCGAGCTTCAGCATGAGATCCATAATTCTTTCGTTCTCATTTAGTACTGCGATTTTTTTTTCTGCTACAAGCCATTGATAATAGTAGGCCTTTGCTTCTGATCTCAGATTGTTAAACTGAATAGCCCTGCTTTGCTTTTCAACACCAGCGCGTGACTGTAAATAATCTTTGTTAGCATTCAGCTTGGCAGGATTTGGAATTTGCTGCTCAACGGAAAACATCCATGAGCCTTTGTCGCGTTCCTCCATCAGCATTTGCTTACCATAGGGAGTCATAAATGTTCCTGCGCCAACCATGGGTGCCATCCAGCTTTTCGCACCAGCTGAATATTCATTCAATGCGTTGACTTTGTTATCGTATTCCTGGAGCATCGGATTTTTTCTGTCAATCATTACGAGCACACTATCCAGTGTTAGTACTTGTGCGGCCCCTTGCATAGAAAGCAATAACGTTATAGTTAGCACGAGCACGGAGCCGCCCACCACTGTCTGCTGTTTGCTGTCTGCTGTACGCTTAATTCTTACCTTCATAAACTTCCATTTTCCCAAATTTTCTCAACTCATATTCCTTCGTCATCAAAAAGATGAGCGGTGTCACTAACAGGATGTGTGTGGATGATGTCAGCACACCGCCAATCATCGGTAAGACTATGGGCTGCATAACATCACTCCCCACACCGGTAGACCATAATACCGGGATCAGACCGAACAAAGCCACGCAAACTGTCATCAGCTTCGGGCGAAGACGTTTAGCTGCACCTGCGATTACGTACTCTCTTAATTCATCTTTTGAAATCGTTTCACTTGAATTTCCCCGAAGCTTGACCAGCTGTTGCATGGCATCATTCAGGTAGATTACCATGACCACCCCGGTTTCGACTGCTATTCCAAACAAGGCAATAAAACCTACCGCAACGGCTACTGATAAATTGGCTCCATAGAAGTACACCATATAAGCACCTCCTATAAGCGCAAATGGAACGGTGATTAGACTGAAGAAGGCCTCACGAATTGATTTGAATGCCAGGTAGAGGGATACGAAGATTATCAAGAGCACTATTGGCAGAATGACTATCAGAGTTTGCTGCCCACGAATAAGGTTTTCATATTGACCGCTCCACTCGAGATAGTATCCGCTTGGCAGCACACCCATTTCATGATTTAACTTTTCGATAGCTTCTTTTACTGTGCTTCCGAGATCACGGTCACGCACATTGAATAGAACGGCTCCCCGAAGCATGGCATTTTCTGACGTGATCATGGGTGGGCCATTTTCAAATTTAATAGCTGCCACGGACGAGAGTGGAATCGTTCCTAGACCCTGTGTCTTAATAGGAATGCGTTTCATCTGTTCGATGCTGTTCCGGTAATCCTGGGCGAGACGAACACTAATGGTAAATCTTTGTCTTCCTTCAATAGTTTGCCCTATAGGAGTTCCTCCGATGGCAGATTCCACGATCATGTTCACATCATCGACCGTTAGTCCATATCTGCCTAACGCGTCACGGTTAACATCGACCGTTAAATATTTGCCACCTGTAATGGGATCTACGTACAGATCTTTAACCCCTTCAACTCCGGATAATGCTTTCTTTACTTTTTCAGATAAAACATAAATGCTATCCAGGTTTTGGCCATACACCTTTACGCCTACATCGGTACGGATACCGGTTGATAGCATGTTGATTCTGTTAATGATTGGTTGAGTCCAACCGTTCACGACACCCGGAATTTGTAATTTGCCATCAAGCTCATTGATGATATCATTCTTGGTAAGACCTTCGCGCCATTCTGTTTTGGGCTTAAGCATGATAATCGTTTCAATCATACTGATAGGGGAATTGTCCGTAGCGGTGCTGGCCCTACCAGCCTTACCTAAAACTTTGTCGACTTCCGGAACTGACTTAATGATCTTGTCTTGCACTTGAAGGATTCGCTTTGCCTCCTCGTTGGAAACATCAGGCAAGGTTACCGGCATAAATAAGATAGATTGCTCATCTAAGGGAGGCATAAATTCGCTTCCAAGACTCAATAACATTGGTACGCTTATAAGCAGTGCAAGAATATTGATTCCGATTGTTGTTTTTCTCCATTTCATACAAGCTCTGATTGCCGGCTCGTAAATTCGTTCAAGGAACCGGTTGATTGGATTTCTTCTTTCATTGGCGAATTTCCCCTTCATGAAAAAGGAAATAATAACAGGGGCGAGCGTTACAACAAGCACTGCGTCTACCAGGAGAATGAAGGTTTTAGTATAAGCTAATGGATGGAAAAGCTTTCCTTCCTGACCCGTTAACATGAACACAGGCAGGAATGAGGTGATGATAATAATAGTAGAATAGAAAACCCCCCTTGAGACTTGTCTGGAAGATTTCTCAATGATCTCCATGCGCTCTTGCTCAGGTATACGGTTGTATGGTTTGTTCATTTTAAGTATATTGTTAATTCCACTTTCCATTTACTATTTTCCATTTCCTCGATTCAACTCCTCAAAACGGGTAGATAAATTTTTGTAAGAATTCTCCGCCATGATAATTCCATTGTCGACAATAACACCAATTGCAAGGGCGATACCGGTCAATGACATAATGTTTGATGTTATGCCAAATGCATTCAGCAAAATGAAGCTTGTTGCGATCGTGATTGGTATTTGTATGATAATGCTTATGGCGCTTCTCCAATGAAAAAGGAAAATGATAACGACTAATGATACTACGATCATTTCTTCGATGAGGGTAGTTTTGATTGAGGAGATTGATTCCTGGATCAATTCACTCCTATCATACATAATATTAAACTTCACACCTTGTGGAAAGCCTTTGGCAACTTCAGCCATTTTCTTTTTCACAGCAGTAATAACTTCGTCCGCATTTTCACCGTAGCGCATTACTACGATTCCGCCAACAACTTCACCTTCGCCATCCTGATCAAAAATTCCGAGACGGGTTTCACCTGTCATCTGGACTGATCCAACATCCTTAATTCTTATCGGAACTGTGTTGACAGTTTTTATAGAAATGTTTTCAATCTCCTCAATGGATTTCAAGTAACCTGTCGTTTTGATGATATACCCGATGTCGCTCATTTCAAACTTGCGTCCACCGGCCTCGTTATTATTAGTCCTTACCGATTGGATAACTTCCTGTGTGGATAGCCCGTAGTAGTTGAGGGTATTTGGATTGAGTGTCACCTGATATTGTTTTTGGAATCCTCCAAAGGAGGCAATCTCACTAACGCCCGCAACATTCTGAAGTCCGAACTTTACATACCAGTCCTGAATAGCTCTTTGTTCCCCGAGGTCCATTCCAGGGGCTTCGAGAGTATACCATAAAATATGACCTACGCCGGTTCCATCCGGACCTAACGTAGGAGTCACTCCTTCTGGCAATAACCGGGTGGCGTAATTCAGACGTTCGAGCACACGCTCGCGCGCCCAATAGACATCCGTTTCTTCATTGAAGATTACATACACGAAGCTCATTCCGAACATGGAAGAAGCGCGGACATATTTTACCTGGGGCAAGCCTTGAAGGTTTGTAACTAACGGATAGGTTATCTGATCTTCAATAATCTGAGGACTACGACCCATCCATTCGGTAAATACAATCACCTGATTTTCTGACAGATCAGGTATCGCATCTATTTTATTCACTTTTACGGAATAGATTCCCCATGCAAACAGCCCAGCTGCGACAAGCAGGACTAAAAATTTATTTCGCAGTGAGAAAGAAATTAAGCTTTCAATCATGGCTTAAAATGAAGTATGTAAAATGAAAATAGTGGTATTCGCTAAGGCGTAGCGATTACACGAAGAGTTGAATACTCCTCAAAGAAAAATGGAAAATCAGATCAAGAATACTTGATGTTCGACCGTAAGGTCCCAGGATCGCAACGGTGGATCGTACTTGTAATATTGAATGCGTGATAACGGGGCGGAAGGAATAATCTCTGATATTAAAACTAATGGTTGCTCCACGTCGATAGGTGAGGGTCCGTCAATTTGAATCTGCACAACGTTCGTTTTTACATCATCGGCCTTATGAATTACAGTTTCATCTTCACAGCACGGTGCCTTCAAATGCCGGTGGCAAGGGGGAAGGTTCTGCTCCATTTCACACCCTTCCGCTTTTGAGAACAGCGCAATATTTTGGACATCGCCCATGCAAATGTGCATGCCTATCATAAAGTTGGTAGAAGACACCAACACGAGAAGGGCTAAAAGTATGGCTGATATGGTTCGGAATGCTTTCATCACCTAATCAAAGGTAACGCATTTTATAGACTCTGGATTTATACATTACTATAATTCGCTTATAAAATTCCTTGAGAAACCCTTAAACGCGATGTTTTGCTGTTCTTTTGCAGGATTTAACCTTACCTAGAACGAGAATAATGAACCGTCCTGCTCACTCTTTCCCGGATTACCTTCGATACTCCGACTTTCTATAGCAAAGATTTTACATTCGTTCTGAATCATTTTTATGATCCGTCGTTTTTGAGATCAATAAATCAGAAAGACATGGAAATCGAGAGTGTAGCCAGTACATGGTAGCGCCTGCTGCGACGAACAGCACCATAAGTACATAGACGCAGGTTGTGCCTGCGTCTATGCAACTAGTTGAACAACTTTCTATTATTGACAGGTTTTTGCACATGCGGTAGTTTGTTTTGCGCTGCATGAAGCAGCTTTTGTTGGATTGATAGTATCC
>CAZAHL010000256.1:0-10880 GCA_964484845.1 uncultured Chryseolinea sp.
GTGGCATCCCACTTCCAGCTCGACTCAGTTGATACCGGTGTTACCGAAAATGACAACTCAATACCTTTGTTGGTGATCTCACCTGAGTTGATTACCGCGGCATCGTATCCACCGGTGCGCGGAATCTTCAGACTAAGTATTTGTTCGTTGGTTTTAGAATCATAATAAGTTGCATCAACCCGCAGCTTGCCTTCGAAGAAATGTAGTTCCGTGCCTACCTCCCACGATGTTGTCTGGGTTGGTTTCAGATTCGCATTTGGAATTTCAGTATTGGCAATCTGCCCCAACGGCTTTCCGAGATGAGAGAAATCCTGCAAGCCATAGTTGAGATTGAGTTGATAAGGTCGTCCATCACCACCCACACCTGCCCATGAGGCCCGGATTTTACCAAAGGAAAGCGACGCAACGTCAGGGATCACATTCGAGAACACAAAACTTCCCGACACAGACGGATAGAAATAAGACCAGTGGTCCTTCGCCAACGTTGAGTACCAGTCGTTCCGGAATGTTGCATCCAGGAACCAGGTTTCTTTATAGCTAACTGCCGCCGAACCAAAAATTGAATTGGTTTGACGTTCAATGTAGCTGTACGAAGGACGCTGATTCTTAAAGTTCGTGATCGGATGAATATCTTCCAGTATGATGTCCGATCCCAACAGATTGATTCTCTCGTTCCTGATGTGCATGATATTTCCACCGACGAATGCGTTGACCGCAATGTCAGTTCCGAATTTCTTATCGAACCGGATCATTCCTTCGTAGTTGCTCTCTGAATTGGTAAATCGTGTTTCTTCCAGCTGAGCAAGTTCAACGGTTGGTGTTCCCTTCGGAGAAAAATTGGTATAGCGGAAGCTTGTAAAGTCTGTACCTCCCCTGGCCTGAACACTCAACCAGTTGTTGAATTTATAGTTCAGCTGGATGAACCCGAGAAGCCTGTCCTTTTTGGATTCGTTTTCAATTTCATTGATCACCCAGTATGGATTAATACGATAAATGTTTCCACCGTTCCAATCCTGGTAATTTCCCTTGTCGTCTTTGTAATCTTCGCCTAACCATTTCTGATCGAAGTTGGGGGCAATGCCTAGTACGGCGAGTCCGATGTTACCGGGATTGTCCGAGAGCGCCGGACGATTGTCGATTTTCTCAACAATATAATTGGCCTTACCTGATATCGTTAATTTATCTGCGAGTGTTATAGAAGATGATAGGAGAAATGTAGTTCTGTTCAAACTGGATTTAGGAACGATGTCACGGTTCCTGAGATCAGAAACCGAAACGCGGATATTCGACTTGTCATTTCCTCCTGAAACGGAAAGGGTGTTGGTAGCGGTGGTTCCCGGCCGGAAGAAACTAAGAATGTTATCGTTCACGACGCCGTAAGGCTTAAGGTTGCCATTGTAAATGGATACCATTTGCTTGGGATCAAGCTTTGCGCCCCACGCCACCTGTGTCGATTGGGCATTTGCTTCCAGCGGAAGTTCACCGTTTCTTCCCATGCCATACTCTGTCTGGTAGTCGTCGAATCTGGAAAGTACTTTTTCAACCGTGAAGTTGCTGGTCAACTCTACACCTAAGCCATTCTGACCCTTTCCTGTTTTTGTAGTAATGAGGATAACGCCGTTGGACGCACGCGATCCATACAACGCAGAAGCTGATGCTCCTTTCAGAACAGATATAGATTCAATGTCCCTGGGGTTCAGACTCTGGATTCCATTACCGAGATCATAACCACCCCATTGGCCCGCGTCGTCGCCCATGTCTGTATTGTCCATAGGTACGCCGTCGATAACATAAAGCGGTTGATTCTTGCGGTCAAGCTGTGAAACACCGCGGATCACAACACGCGTTGAGCTTGTTGGTCCTGCGGAACTTGATGTAATGTCGACACCAGTAACTTTTCCGGATAACGAGTTGATGGCATTCACTTCAAGCGCAGTCGATAGTTGTGATCCCTCTACCTCAGAGACGGAATATCCGATCGCCTTTCGCTTCCTCTCGATACCCAACGCCGTGATCACCACCTCGTCGAGGTTTGTAATATCTGTAGCAAGCTCAACATCAATCCTGGTCTGATCAGCGACCGAAACCTCTTTCGTCGCCATACCGAGGAAGGAGAATACAAGTGTATTTCCTTTAGTCAAACTGATACGATATTCGCCTTTGTTGTCAGACACCGTACCCCTCGAAGTACCCTTCAATACAATGGATACGCCGGGTAAGGGCTCATTGTCTTCCGTCGAGGTCACCTTACCGGAGACCTCTATATCCTGGGCATGCACTTGCACTGCCAGGCAGGCCAGGAGCAGGCTCAGCAGCGCCATTGTTCTGAAAATTGTAAAGTTGTTCATCATAAGGTGGGGGTTAATTATGTTTCGGTGGTTCGACTAACGATGCTAATGTTCCCTTTTGAACCCAGCAAACCGAAATTTTGATGGCTACAAAAAAACCTACGTGTAGAAAAACGTGGGCTACAGATAGCACTTTTTTCTTTGATCTAATGAAATTTGAGGGAATGCGGGGCCTACAAGAATTTGTGTAAGGCGTAACAGGCGGAAAGTTGCAGGACAGGCTGGATTGTTGTCGGACGTCGCGGGAAGATCTAGTTGTTAGGGTTGGTTTTTGCTTTTGCAAGATTTATGGAATGTCCGACGTGGTACTAGCCATTGACTGAGATGAACACATGTCGATTAATAGCAAGCAAACCCAGCCACCCGGCAACCGGGAGCCCGAGTCGCCTTATTGCTGAAAGAAACTCTCTAAAAACCTGTGGATGTCCTCCTCTGGAGACAACCCCAGTTTCTTTCGCAAGCGATACCGCGCCATTTTTACGCTGGCCTGAGAAATGCCCATCGCCTCTGCAATGTCTTTGGACGGAATTCCGATCCGATACAAGGCACACAGCCGGAGGTCATTACTGGTAAGGTCGTGGAATCGCGATTTAAGTGCATCCGAAAACCCTTCGTGCACTGTGTTAAAGTTGATGTTAAATTCTTTCCACTCCTTTTCAGGGCTGAAATTGTAATTGATCATCTGAACCAGGTTACGGAAATCACGAAGGTTCGAAGAGCCCGGGTTTCGTATGACGTCCTTCAATTTTGTTTTTAACTCGTCCAATAATCGGTTCTTCTGAATGATCAGCAACGCGTATTTCGAAAGTTCTTTACTCTTGGAGGAAAGTTCAGCGCTCAGCTTTTGATTCAGCAACAACGCATTTCTTTTCTCAGTCTCGAGCAGGAGCTTGTTCTTCACTTCAATTTCAGAGGTACGTTGGTCAACCAGATCTTTAAGTGCCCTCTGTTGATTTTTGATCGACCTCACCTTAAGCAGGTAAATACCATACAACATCAAAAGCGCGGCGACAAACAGTAATCCCCTGAACCACCAGGTTTTCCAGTATGGAGGCTCGATTATAATTTTCAACGATGCAAACTTCTCATTCCACACCCCATCGTTGTTGGCGCCTTTCACTTTGAAGATGTATGTACCCGGGTCAAGGTTCGTGTAAGTAGCCATTGTCGTGTTGCCAGCATCAATCCACTCTTTATTAAACGGTTCAAGCTGGTACTGAAATGAATTTTTATCCGGATGCGTATAGTTCAGCGCTGTAAAGCTGATGCTGAAGAACGATTGCGTATGATCCAGAGTGATCTCCGTTGTTTCATCGATTGCCTTCTGCAGTGGTCCATCGGATGAGATCGGCACCGGTTTGTTGAAAAGTTGAAAGCCTGTAATGACAACGGGTGGAACAAAAGAGCTTTGCCTGATGAAATGCGGGAAGAATGAACTTACTCCTTCGATGTTTCCAAAAAACATCCGCCCATCCCGTTGTTTAAAGTATGCACCCGTGTTGAATTGACTGCTCGACAAACCGCTTCGGGTATCAAAATTCTTAAACTGTCGTTTCTCCACATCGAACCTTGACATCCCCCTGTTCGTACTCAGCCATAGGTTGCCCTGTGCATCCTCCAATATCCCATACACGATGTTTCCTGAAAGTCCGCTGTCCTCCTGGAAATTTTCAAACGTGTCAGTGCGATAGTCGTATCGGTTAAGCCCTCCACCATGTGTTCCCATCCACAGGTTCTTTCGTGAGTCTTCATAGATACACAGCACATTATTGTTGCTCAAGGTGTTGTTCTGATTCCGGTGAAAGAACGAAGTAAATGTGCTATCCTCATTGAGAACGTTCAATCCTGACACCGTTCCGATCCAAAGTTTATTCCTGCTATCTTTGTATATACATCGGATCGTGTTCGAGCTTATACTGCGTTCATCTTTGAGCGTGTTCGTGAAATATCGGAATTGCTTTGTCCTGGTATGAAAGAGATTTAATCCGCCGCGGTTGGTGCCAATCCATACATAATCACCATCGTGATACACCGCCCAAACGCTGTTGTCATTTAATCCATTCGATTGATTGTAGGTGACAAACTTCCCTGATCTTTTGTCAAATGTGGAAAGTCCATCGGAGTACGTGCCTGCATAAAGAAGATCGTCATTGCCTTTTGATATACACAACACCGTGTTACCGGCGATTGAATTCTCACCGTCGCCTTCGTGATAATATTGAATTCGCTGACCTTCCTTCCTGACCAGTCCGCCGCCATCTGTACCAAACCAAAGATCATTGCCATCACTACATATCGACAGCACTGAATTACTTTCATCCAAATTTTTGATTTCAGGGTAGGGTGTAAAGTGATTGAAGGTCGTATCAATCTTGTCAAACAGGTAGGCACCGCCGTGATAGGTACCTAACCACATGTCTCCTTTAGCATCGTCGAAAAACGAAAGAACAACATCGGTTCCATTCTGTTGTTTTTCGCCAAGCGGGTAAAATCTTCCGTTACTTTTGTTCAGCAAGAAAACACCACCTTTGTCTGTGCCAATCCACAATTGTCCATCGCGGTCGAGTCGCAACGAACGTATGGGAAACTTCTTCTTCATTGCAGTATGCTCGCGAATATTTCCCTGGACATATTGAAAGAGTGAACCATCTTCCCTTGCCATCCAGATAACGTCATTCTCATCCTCTAGAATGCAGGTGATGTCACGCAACACAATACCTGACGGCGTGTTTACATTGACGAATGTGCCTTGAGCCTTATCAAATATTTTTACGTCGCCAACGGTCGGACAAATCCACAACTTTCCATTACGGTCCTCGCACATCGCCCTGATCGAGTTGGCGTTCTGTATACTGTCGTTGATCTTAAAGTGAAGGAACTTTTTTGTTATCGTGTTAAACTGAAACAATCCACCAGACGCACCGATCCATAGCAAGTCGTCCTTCTTTGATCCTACGATGCACCATACTGGACGCATGGCGTACTGATTCTGAGAATCATCTTCGTAGTTCAAGAAATTATTCGACACGCGATTGAACATGGACAACCCGGAACGTGTGCCAAACCAAAGGTTTGCATGCCGGTCCTCGTACACCGCATACACATCGTTGCTTGCAATGCTGGCCGAGTCGCCATTAATATTTTTATACACAGAAAAACCGGTAGCGTCATAACGGTTCAATCCGTTCTGTGTGCCAAACCACATGAATCCCTTACTATCCTGATAGATGGTGTTGATCGTATTTTGCGATAGTCCATCCTCTATGGAAAGCTGTTGAAGCCGGCTCTTTTTCTGGGCATACAGGGGAATTACCGAAAGGACAAACAGAATAAGATAGCCCACGGTGTTTATCCAACGTGTAGCCGCCGACGAAAATGACTTAGCCTTGAGACTCATCAAGACGAAAAATAGAGAAAATGAAACGGGCAAGGAAATGCCTAAGGAAGATTTGTAAAAATGAGTTGATTCGCCGAACTGGTGTGATCATAAGTCGTACTGCATAGCGAACCGAGTTCCTTCAATAAATTCTTAACCAATTTATTCAAGTTGTAAAATATTTTTAATGGACTGTACAATTTCAGAACCGCTTCTTAGAGGATTTAAAAAGGCTTGTAGATATGGCTGCTTAAAAAACAATTAAAACCTGACAAATTGAAAAGCGAAGCGAGCAAAGAAGCTATCAAGATAGAAATTTGATGGCTTTTAGTTTTAATTGGCGGCAACCTTGGCTCGATACATTTTCAAATCTTTATGGAAGAACTTAGCGTTCGCCTCCGAAACATTAAACCTGGCCGCTTGCCTTCACTTATCTCATATGTCTTCTCGGTCGGATCTTCCAGATACTAGTGATCTACAGCGAAATTGCCCTGAAGGAAATCTTCGAAATAAGACGCCTTGAAGATTTTTACTTTCTGAACAGCATTGACAACCTGGGAGAAAAACAGACATCATCAACTACAATTTCACCGAGTTATCTTCCGGCATCGACATCATTAATAGGCTTCTGCAAAACAAACTGATTGAAGAACGCCCGGATCCCGCAGATGGGCGCGCCAGACTCTTAAAGGGTACAGCCAAAGGAAAGAAAGTACTGACGAAATGTTACGAAAATCTTGTCCGTTCAAGCGAAGTGATGTTCTGGGATCTGGACCAGGAAGACAAAAAACTTTGCATCCAATTATTGAAGGGTATTGAAATTAAACACTCAAAACTGGTTTATGAAATGAAGACTCTTTCTATTGATCAGATCCATGAAAAAATTACGGGCGTTAAGGCGAAGAAAGCACCTTGATTTAGTGTGGCTCCAAGTACGAATCCACCTTTGACAATGCAAAAAGACTCATAAGGCAAAACAATGAAAGTAGGATCATCCAAACATTATTTCGACTCTTATAAAATCTTCTCTGTGACGTTTCTCAATGGTTTTTCAGTTCCGAGTCTTTCTCAAAACTATTGCAGATGAATTATTTCTTCCTATCAATATGGTTTTGGGTTTACCTGGACTATGCAATATTTTGGCATCCCGTACCTCACCTGGAATAAATATTCCAGTTTCTTCCGGCGGCAGATATGTGAAGTTACCGCGACCATCTCCTTTCATTACAACGCCTCGATTGGCATCCTGTCTTGCAACTTCGTGCTTTAATCCACTAAAGTTACCACAGAGTAATAAATCGGTGTGGCCGTCACCATCTAAGTCATCTGTAACTATTGCAAAGACGGGAGAGACCTGAGCTTCCAATGGTAACGGCTCAAGCTTGAAATTAAAATTGCCAAGATTCAAAAAAATTGAACTTTGCAGTGATACCGCCTCGTACTTAACTGCACCAGCACGTTGCTCTCCCGTAAAAAGTTCTTCATAAGACTTGCCTGCATATTCACTATACTTGATTGATTTCTTTTTTAACATAGGTAATTGCGATGTTATATCCATTTTGGAAGCAAATGGATACGCCCGATTCTCAAGCGAGGGAAACATCGTAATTATAAATTCACTCTTTCCATTTTTATCAAAGTCATTCACATGCATCTCCATTGGCCTATCCGCAGAAGCTTTAAACCTGGAGTTTAAGCCCCAATTACCCAATACAATATCTTCTAACCCATCCTTATTAAAATCACCTTTGCTGATTGTTGTCCACCAACCCTCTGACCCAGGAACACTTTTCCCGGTTTCAAGGGTTTTGCCTGAGTTTTTATAAATCATAACGGGCATCCATTCTCCGATTACAATCAGATCTTTAAAAGAATCATTGTCCGTATCACTCCAAATAGCGTCGGTTACCATGCCCGCTTTTGCCAGTGACTCCGTTGTGATTGTTGTCCATAACGGGTAGTCGTTTCTGATCAAAAAGCTTCCAGGGGCAAGTCCGTAATTTCCTGGAATCGCACGCCTCCCTAAAAACAAATCTTGATCGCCATCCTTATCAAAGTCCTCAGCAAGAATACATGAAAAATTACCGTTGATGGACGTAAGCACATTTTCTGGTTTTGCCAGGAAACCCTTTCCATTATTCTCATAATAACGAAGCTGATACAATTCCTGAGGTCTACTTAAATCATTCCCACCCGATCCAATTAAAAGATCCAGGTCTCCATCAACATCAGGATCAAAGAAAGTTCCGCAGGTACTTTCATAAACAGAATCAGAGAGAAGAGACGGTTGCAGTTGCTCTCGGAATTGTCCACTCTTCGACTGAAGAAATAATTTGTCCGGATCACCAAAAGCTCCCAACAGAACAAAATCTTCTAATCCGTCCTTATTGCAATCTCCCGCAATAATCCGAGGACCTTCAGTAGATAACTTTCTCGACAGCAATCGCTCACGATCAAAATCGTTAAACTCATTTTCCCGATGGCGGAAGTTCCCGTTTAATGTATTGGCAGTAACCTCATCAAATAACTTGTGTTTTTTCTTGGTATCCTTCTTAAACCTCTTATCTGCCTTTTCATATTCAAGCATTACTACCTGGTTGCTTTTTATATGCTGGATAGATTGCTGCTTAAGATCGGACCATATTACAACCAATGAATCAACCTCATTTATCGAGTCTAAGCCAAATAAAAGTTCTGGCGCTATAGAACTTTGGAAACCACGCGTGGTGAAGTTTTGGAGTCTCTGGAGATCCCCATTCGTGTATATGGAAACTTGAGCTCCTATACCAAAAGGGTTTTTCGTGGAGCCCTTAAATTTTACTTTTAAATAATTGTGGCGTGATAAAATTTCGGTATTGTTCCGATAAACAAAAGAAGTCATGTTCAAATTATTAACCACCAGATCAAGGTCTCCATCATTGTCTAAATCACCGTAGGCTGCGCCATTGCTAAAAGACGGCTCGCTTAGTCCCAACGATTCAGCTGCACTTTTGAAACATTTATCGCCGCTATTAGTGAAAGCATAATTAGAAATTTTAGTCGATGGAATCAGGGCCAATAAATCATCCCAATCGAACTTCCCTTTTTTCGATACAATTTTTTTGATATTGTCGCGATCGGCTACAAAATCTGAAAAATCCATGGACGTGATGTCGCGGTAAATGCCATTGGAAACAAAAATGTCTTTCCGGCCATCGTTGTTCATATCAAATAAAAGACTACCCCAACTCCAATCGGTATCAGCCACATTCAATAAATTGGCTACCTCCTGAAAATTTCCGTCTCCATAATTCCATTGAAGACAGTTTTGCATATGCTGATAATGATAGTCGGATTTTACTTTTAATTCTTTAATATTGGTTTCATCAAACCGCGCCATGGTTTTAATCCTCAGGTTGTCGCCGGGCAGCATTTCAGTAGTAAAAATCTCCATGTCTCCATCATTATCCAGATCGGCTATATCAGATCCCATGCTGGATGCAGAGATTACCCCTGTACGTGCTATGATTTCTTCGGAGAAGGTTCCATCACCTTTATTGATATAGAGGTAGTCCCTTTCCCAAAAGTCATTGCTAACATAAATATCGGGTAGCATGTCGCCGTTAAGATCACTTACTGACACACCCAGCCCAAAACCTATTTCACTCCCAAAAATATTTGCCTGTATACTCACATCGGTAAAGTGACCATCATCATTTCTAAATAATTTATCGCCCCCAGCTTCATCCCGCTCATCTCGTTTAACATAAAATTGGTCAACCTTCTCAATGCTTTTAAAACTGTTATTAAGCAAATAGCAATCTAAATCTCCATCGAGGTCGTAATCAAAAAATGACGCATGTGTTGAAAAACCTGCATCATTCAGGCCAACTTCTTTCGCGCTTTCCCGGAATGTGAGATCGCCGTTATTAATGAATAACTCATTTTCTTTATTTCCACCTTTTACATCGCCAGAATTGCAGAGATAAATATCGAGCCATCCATCGCTATTTACATCGACCATGGTCACGCCGGTGCTCCAACTTTTAGTGCTGCGCACACCTGCGTTTTCTGTTATATCAACAAACTTCCAGTTTCCCTTATTTAAATAAAGCCTGTTACCACTTACGTTAGCAGTTAAATAAATATCCGCCAACCCATCGTTATTAATATCACCGATGGCCACTCCGCCGCCGTTGTAAAAATTTCTGTAGGTGAAAATGTTAAGCTCTTTGGTATCCTTTACTTCATTAGAAAAAGAAATACCCGTTTGCTCAGGGCTAAGGGATGTGAAAAGTGTTTCTTTTTCAGGCTCATTTTCATTGCTGGTACAGGCTTGAAAAAAAAACAAACAGAGTATACTAATGAACAAACTCACGTATTTCCTAGTGATCATAGACCAGCGTTAAAAGAGAGCCATTGTTTGGCTAGCAGAAAAATAAAATATTAGGACTAAGTGTTTATTAAAATCCAAAACTATTAATGAGTTATAGATTTGTAAACCAAAGAGGCTGTCATTGCTGACAGCCCCATTATCTATTTCAACTACCTTTCTAAAGTTTCTTAGTAACCTTCATTTTGAGTTAATGTCGGGACCAACTGGACTTGTGATGTTGGAAGCGGGAAGCTCATATGTATTTCTGAAAACGTGGCAGCAGCAGCTTTATATGTTCTTCTGTTTTTCTCCACAGCGTTGTAGCCATTAAGAACTGAAGCAGCATATTGAAAACCATAACGCTTCAGGTCAAAGAACCGGTGACCTTCAAGTGCTAATTCCAGTCTACGCTCTAACCGTACTTTTTCGCGCGCGATATCTTTTGAAGAAAAAGTCCCAACAGGATACGGAGCTACTTTATAGGTTGCCCACGTAATGCTGGGATCTGTCAAATTTGTAATGATGCTCGCCTTACCTGTAGCAACTGGACCCTGAGCGCAATTTGCTGCTCTTGTTCTAATTTGATTCACAAGATCTTCAGCGCGGGAAAGACTACCAATTTCTACTTCGCATTCTGCCAACATCAGCATAACATCAGGAAGCCTTATGAGTTGGATATTGATGGTATTGATGGCACCGGCATTCCATCCACCGCCGATTGCTTCATCCGACTTAAACGGCATGTATTTTTTAGGGCTATAGGGACCCGCATATGCTCTTGAACGAATCCAGTTAGGTGCAT
>CAZAHL010000257.1:0-10870 GCA_964484845.1 uncultured Chryseolinea sp.
GGGCTTTTGAATTAGCATTCAGTTTGTTAATTCTGGCTGCAATTTCTTCTATTTGTTGGGGACTAAATACATTTTTCATGGCTATAAAATTTTACTTTTAAGCATGCTCTCAAGTGATTAAGAGAGCATGCTCCTGTTGAACTTTAGTTAGGATTGATGACCATAATATCTCTGACTTCAACATGTCCCCCCATTTCAAGAACAGGACAGCCTTCAGCCAATTTTAACGCTGAATCAATGGTTTTTTCTTTTACAATAATGTAGCCCCCTACCATTTCTTTTAATTCGGTATAAGGTCCATCTACTACGGTATTTCCAGCCTTTAGAATTTTACCTTCATATCCTAACGCGTTTGTGGAGCCGAATTTTCCTTGCGCAGCAATAGCACCAATCCAATCTTGCCATTTTTTAATGCTCGCCTGCATTTGGTCAGCAGATGGTTTAAAATCTCCCATTACAGGGCTTCTGAAAATCATCATGAAATCTTTCATGTTTTTACGGTTTAAGGGTTAGAAATTGTTATTTAATAGTATATCGATCGAGAATCTAAAAGGGGGACATCCGGGAGAATATTTTTTTAAAATTTTATTAGCAACCCTAACATTACCTGACTATTAATCAACCGGTTAAGATCGGTTTTACGGGATCCAAAATTATTTACACCAAACTCAAAAATCTCCAGATTATCCAAAATATTGACCTCCACCAGGGAAGAAACCTGCGAGCTCTTGTCATCAAAACAGTAGAGGTACCGTAGGTTATAATTAACATCATCAAAAACATCGGCATCGCTTAATTGGCTGAAAAGATAATGGTTACGGATATAAGGCACACCGGTGTTGAGAGCTCTTCCCAAATTCATGTTTGATAGATCACGGGTGACATCGAAAGTGTACTGGTACGAAGTCTCGATCATCTTATAAAAGGAATTAAGCTATGTGCTATTGTAAGCTGTGCCATGGTAAAGGTATTCCGCCTGAATAGTTGGACCAATCTTAAATGTAAGACGCTCCTACCAGCCTAGTCGCGAACAATTCCTTGTTCAGATTGGCTATTAATGAAAGGCTCCTTCGTCAGCGTTGAAGTGAGTATTGAACCGGGGTTTTACCCAAAACGAAACCTTCTTCATTGAAAGTTGTAGCTCCGGACGAATGTAAAGGCCGACTTCATTCGGATTAATTTTAGCCACCCTTTTCAGGATTGATAGAACCATTTCCGTGTTCAAAGGCAGATGTCCTATAAAAATGACATAGCGTGCAGCGCCCAGGTGAAAGGCCGCTTTTTCTGCTTCTCAGGTTCGATGACCTTCGCTGTCTGGCTTGAATCGGAGACTGGCCGTCATCTTCCTTCAGCTTGTGATTCCGGTGTCGAAACAAATTCCGCTGAATCGGTTTGCATGATCCACAAAAACTTTAGAAAGATTTCATATTGGGCTCGATACTCAGTGAGCAAATTTATATTTTGACCCAAAGGGTTATTGCCAACCGGCTTATAAAGTATTTGGCTTGCACAAGAGTTGAGAACAAAAATTCTTTGCATGAAAATTTCAGAGCATTCATTTAGCTGCGGCATTGGTAACAAGCGATTGGCGAAGGATCCTAAGCTACGAGTGGCTATCAACTACCCGATCATCTTTTATTTAATCTGGATCAATTCACGTATTTCCTTAGCGCCATTTTTTACGTGCAAGACATACAATCCGGGTTTCTGACCTGACAGATTGATCGAAGCCTGCGGCTCTTTGAGCATTTGTTGATGAATCCGAAATCCTTTCATGTCGTAGACAGCTAACTCGGCGGGGAGAATTAGCTGCGGATCAAGCATTACCTTGAACGCTCCGTTGGAAGGATTAGGATAATAAGTTAATGATGCCTGGTCTTCAGGTCCATTGATCGAAATAAAAGCTACAGGCTCATTCAATTTATCTGTCAGCTGTTTTTGAAAAGGAGCCGTGAATTGTCCGGTCCACAAGGTCTTTCCCTGCAGGTTGAGCATAGAAACGGTCACGGGAATCTGGGCACCATCTGTTGCTATGTTCAGATCAACCGATCGATTGATTGAATTTGTTTTAAACGATAGTTGGGTGACTCCATTTTTCAGCAGCTTGTCATCAATTTGAAGCACCTGTTTGTACGCCTTGCCATCTTTGACGTTCAGGCTGAATGTTCTGAAATCTTTGCTTTGAGGCAACGATGTGTCGATGGGTTTCGCGAAGCTGGCCTCCCAATTCGTTTTGCCCTGGTACGAAAGTAATGCGTTAATTTCGGGATCGAAACAATATGGCGGTCTAAGGCAATCCCAATTGACATTAATTCCGGTCCAGCATTCCTCTAAGCCATGCCCGAAGAGCTCGAGGTCAAAGGCACCGATCGGCATGAGTAATTCAGGGACATTAGAAAATCCTGGCGCTAGCTCTAGGGAAAACCGCGATAGAAAGTATGATGTGGTTGAACTGCTAATGGTGCCAAGGGCATGAATGTGATTATGGTCATCAACCAAAAGTTGTTTGAGCAACTTACCCGGTACTTCAATTTTATCAATAAAATTGCCGCTAGGTCCGAAGATAAAAATGCCGTAACTCCCAAGAATATCGTTGTTTACACCAACCACTACGTTGCGAAACTTGTCCAGAATTACCGACTGAACGCTGGTTGATTCGCCTATCGAAATGTGCTGGGGCCACTGCATGACACCTGTAGCATCGTACTTCTCCACGGCTACGGATGACGCTGACACCTCGTCGTAGACGATGTATGCTGAAGAAGTAGTTTTGTCTACGGCAAGGACATTCGGGTGAACTGACGTCCCTTCGTAATCTGGGATATCGAGGTTGCGAATCCTGCTCGGACGTCGCTGAGGCAGCCATCTTGATCCATCTAAATTACGTTTGGTGAGTACGGTCATTCCTGTTGAAGCGGGCTCATCGACCAAATGTGATGGTACGCTCTGATAAACCATATAGGTTCCAGTGGCATCATAGTCGTTGTCGTATCCGAAGTTTGTGATCGAAGGTTCTGCAGGGGTTTCCTCGATCCACTCGCGAACACCAAGGCTATTGTATTTCAAGGTGAAAGCGTTGGCGGCACAGGTACGGTAGGGCGGCATGTCTGGCGCTATCTCTACATCAAAAACGCCAGTAACATAAATATTGCCGTCTAAATCTGTTGTGAACGCCCTTGGGGTGGGACGCGGATTTTGTATCCAACCAAGCAAACCCAAGGACTGCACGGCCCATTCATCCCAGACCTCATTAAGATCAGCGTCGTATTTAATTGTAAACATCGTGTTTTGGCGCTCATCCCAATATTCAGGATCAGTGTAGCGTACCATATACGTCACTATTACTCCTGTTCCTACAGGGTCCGCTACTATTCCTCTGCTATTGTGAATGAAACCTCCCCCCCTGTAACCTTCATTTAAAAATTGCAAACCGTCGTTGCCACTAAATTTGACAACCGCTACGTTCGAGTCGTTCGCTTTGCAAAGCACAAAAATTGCCCCGAGGTTGTAGGCTGTGGCTACCGGTTCGTAAGTGCTGCTCTCGTACATTGGTGCGTACGGCGTCCGCCACACCGAGTCTCCGCGGTCATTATATTTGGCGACACTGAAACCGCCACCGTCAGTTCTTTCTGCGACATACCGGTCGCCGTTTTCAAGGACGGTCATATTCTGCAAGTTTGTGATTGTTCCGGTGCCTGTGTCCGTCCAGTCATGGTGTAAATTCTGGGCGTGGGTGGCTGTGGCCGAAATCAGAACAATGATGGCCGCAACGAATACTTGGAGGGAAGTAAATTTTGATTTCATAATCATAAATTTTGATTTGAGGTGGCTGCAACGGTTCTTCCGCTGTAGGTGGTGTATGCGATCTGGGGAGCGACGTGTGGTAAGAATGCCCATCATTATCATCAAGACTTCAGGGAGTTTTTTCATAGCCGTTTTTTAATCGTGTTAAGAATTGTTTAATTCAGAATATTTCCTCGAGATGTTTGAGACTTCCGAAGATGCGTTTAGTGGATCAGGCAGAGCGGAGGTTACCGGAATTCAAATCTTTTTTTTAATAAAAGTTTTTGCTTTGTAATGCCCGTTTGAAGATTACTTTCATTCTCCGCAGATTCTCCCGCCCCAAAGATTTGCGACATCGGGGTCGGGGAAGTGCAGCGACTGCTTTGGGAATACGAACCGATAAGCTGCGTAGATCTTGAAGATATAGGCTCCACAAAGTCTTATTGTTATTGAACAGTGATAAAAATGTGCTTCGAAAGGGCAGAAAAATCACTGACTAATGCTTTCTGGAAGGAAGCAGGATAAACTACCGTCGGGAGAAAAAGACCGGGCTTTAAACTGTATGAAACTACTCAAGCAACAGGAACACCTTGAAATAGAAAAGCAAAAGCTTGAAAAGGAAAATGATTTTTTCAGTACTTGGGAAAAATCAGATGAACAATTTCGTAATATGCGTTATGTCACAAGAAGCTATTTCTGTATTCGATATTTTCAAAATTGG
This sequence comes from uncultured Chryseolinea sp., assembly GCA_964484845.1. GTDB lineage: Bacteria > Bacteroidota > Bacteroidia > Cytophagales > Cyclobacteriaceae > Chryseolinea. The sequence continues at coordinate 4,505 of CAZAHL010000257.1, forward strand.
CATTGGGCCTTCCAGCTCACATACGCTTGGTCCCTGGAGGGCTGCCCTACATGTTTTGGAGTTCTTGCGCCAAAAAAAAATATTGGCAAATGTAGTCCACATACAAGTCTTATTATACGGGTCACTAGCTAAAACTGGAAAAGGGCATGGAACTGATATTGCCGTACAACTTGGATTGTGTGGATTTGATCCGGTGACTTTCGACGTCGATCAAGTGACACCAGTCATTAATGAAATTGCCACCATCGGGAAAATTAATTTAGACAGCAAATTTCAAATCCCTTTTGACCCCTCGGAAAATATTGTTTTCCTCCGTACGGAATCACTTCCTTTCCATCCAAATGCATTAACTTTTTTGATCCGGTTTGCAAATGGTGAATCATTAGCGGAAACCTTTTATTCTATTGGAGGTGGTTTTGTAGTGAAAGAGAACGGCTTACAAAACGAGGAACATGTAAAGTTGCCATACCCCATTAATACAGCGGAAGACCTGCTGGGACATTGTTTAAGAACAAGTTCACGGATTCATGAACTTGTTATGAAAAATGAACAGGCTTTGCGTGCGCCAGAAGAGATAGAAAAAGGTTTGATGAATATCTGGAAAGTAATGCAGGAAGCAACGTATCGGGGATGTCACAGATCCGGAATTTTGCCTGGCGGCTTAAAGGTAAAAAGAAGAGCTGCAGAATTGAATACGAAATTACTGAAAAAAAAATCGTATGCGTCGTATAGCGAATGGGTGAACGCAATACGAGCGGGGGGGAATACATTTCCATATATTCTTGATTGGGTAAGTTGTTTTGCGCTGGCTGTGAATGAAGAAAATGCGTCGTTTGGCCGCGTCGTTACAGCGCCTACCAATGGAGCGTCAGGCGTTATCCCAGCAGTATTACACTACTTTATCATTTTCTGTGATGGGCACCGAGATGATAAAATTACCAATTTCTTATTAACAGCGTCCGAAATAGGTAGCATTTTTAAAAAAGGAGCAACACTTTCAGCGGCAATGGGTGGCTGTCAGGCGGAGATCGGGGTCTCATCCGCTATGGCTGCGGCGGCTTTAACGGAGTCACTAGGCGGCACAGTGCAGCAGGCTTTAATGGCGGCTGAAATAGCAATGGAACATCATCTTGGACTAACCTGTGATCCTATCGCCGGGCTTGTGCAGATACCTTGCATTGAGCGTAATACCATGGGGGCAATCAAGGCCATTACTGCTGCTCAACTCGCGTTGCAAAGCGATCCCGCCCAAGCAAAAGTATCGCTGGACGGGGTAGTGAAGACCATGTGGGATACTGCTAAAGATATGAACAGCAAGTACAAAGAGACTTCCGAAGGGGGCCTCGCTACTAATATTCCATTGGGTTTGAGCGAGTGTTAAAAGCCAATCCAAGGTTAATATAAATTTAAGGGTGGCCAATAACTCAATGCGAGATCCAGGTTGCCGGCTTGTTCAGGCTAGTGTAATGATTACTTAGCTATGCATCATTGTTAATAAAGGTACGAAATACGAGGTACGTACTTCGTATTTCGTACCTCGTACTTTACAAGATGTTGCAAAATTAATTCATCACCACACTAGTATCGACTTCGCGAAGTCCCGATGCTCCACCTGTTCGGACTCTGACGTTCATCGCCAATCACTTTAATGAACGCACTGACAAAACGATATACGTTTCCATCAATGGTAAAAAAAGCGCGTTGCCTGTTATCTCCCGGAACGATCCTGGTAAAAAACAGCATCGTTAAACGGCTGGAATTGGTGATCAGTAATTCTTTCCTGCGGTGTCGGACGTGAATTTTTCCATTCCTTTTCGATCCTGTAAGGTGACAAACACTTCTTTCCCATTCGTGCCACCAAAGACAAGGTTGCTGCAGGCTTTGCCCTTAAGTTGAACTTCTCTGATAACTTTGCCCTGTGGGCTCAATATGGCTACCGTACCCTTGCCATGTCTGGTGATGTAGAGATTGCCGGATTTATCGCATTTCATGCCATCAAAACCAAAATCAGGAAATTCAGCGAACAGTCTTTTATTTGATATGTCGCCGTTCTTATCGACATCAAACGCCCAGACCTTGCGTTGCACGCTTTCGTTCACGTAGAGGGTCTTTTCATCAGGGCTCAGTTCGATACCATTTGTTGTTCCCATTTCTGAGGTCAGCAGCTTTATCTTTCCGCCTTTGTCGATCCTCCACAATTTACCAGTACTCCCCTTCCAGTTCGGGTCAGAGGCGAAGAGCTGGTCCTTTTTATTAATGCAAATATCATTTGGCTGGTTGAAGTCAGCATGGTGGGCATAAACGCTTACAACTTTTGTTTTCATGTCCACCTTCAGAACGTTATGACCGGTGAAGTCAGCAAGATACATTTGTCCTTTGCTGTCGAATTGAATGGCATTGGCTGTGCTGCCTTCAGGAAGCGTCAGGAACAGTTCTGCCTGGCCATCTGGTTTGACGAGCCCTACTGTCCCATCTTTTTGGAAGTTGACTACATAGAGATTACCGTGCTTATCGAAGGCCGGACCTTCTATATTGTTGCTGAACAGGTTTTCGGCGGTAAAATCGCTTGCCTGAAACAGGTCTTGTGCCAGTAGGCAGAATGCGGATAAGAGGACAATTGCTAAGCTGAAGGTTTTAAGCATATTGGAAATTTAATGTTTCCAATTTATATGGTTATCCGCAATATTTGAACGGCGCAATTACAAGCGGTAGTGTGGCGTGCGCACAGGTCATTAAAATGAATGCTAGTGGGACAGTCAGTCGCGAAATTGCCAGAGAAGATTGTAGCTTTGGCTATCAGGGTCCCCAATACCCAAAAAAACCTTTGCTATATAGAAACGGAATAAGATGCCGAACAATTATACTCTCGTTGTAGGTGCTGGTGTTAATAAGGATATTAATCCGGCTATCGACACTGGACCAGAATTAATACGCAGCATCGCTGATCGGGTAACTGACAGAACATCGCCGTCTGCTCCCGTACTATCTACCAGTCTCATGGCCCACTTTGGGCAATTAACATCCGAAGTCAGGAGCGCGTATCTAGAACATTTAGACAGGTATCGAACTAGTGTAAGTAATCCATTTATTGACGCTTTTGCTGACGAAGTTGAAACTTATCCAGAATTTGAAAAGTTGAGAAATAACTTTGGCCTTATCACTCGCGCGATGATTGTCGCCCATGTGCTAGGATGGGAAGGAAGCACGACACAAGAAAATCTCAAAAAAGAATTAAGCGCCCGACAGACTTGGCTAACTGTCTTGGGGAATTTCTTGGAGCGGTGCAAGATTTTGGAGCTACGTAAGTCTGCCACGCTCAATGTAAACATTGTTACGTTCAACTATGATAGAATTTTAGAGCATTATCTATTGCTTAGGTTCGGACATGATGCCGACTTCTTTATTAAAAATAATATTTCACATGTATACGGCTCGATCGGTGCACTTACTGAGGAGACGAAGATATACCCTGACGACCATGTTGTAGAAATGGGTTTTACCAACAACGATTTCACAAGTATAGCAAACTGGATCTATAATATTCGTCTAATTAATCAACGCACCGATCCTTTGAAATCGGTAGACTGGTTCGGAAACGCGAAGAAGGTTATCATCTTTGGGTATGGACTTGATCCGATCAACAACAAGAGGTTGCAATTTGAGGCCTTTAAACAAAAGGATATTAACTTCTTCTTTAATATTTACGTAGGAAACGATCTCACTCTGGATTTTGAACCGAGGAGGAAATTAGCTGAAAAAGTAAGAGCTATCAAGACGGACGCGAATCTGCAATATATGTCGTGTGCCGATTTTCTCGCCTATGCCTTGAGAGTCCCCGACATTTAGCCTTCCCACCTGGTGCTCGTGGTTTTCTCGTTTTGGTAAGACTAAAAGCGAAGCTACAGCCCCGCACGTTTGACGATTATTTATTAAATTGGTTTGCAATACCGCCGCTGCTCATTAGTGAACATTAAGTGCAAGCTCGTAACATACCTGGAAAAACTACAGCAAAAAATTGAAACCCGGAGAAAATGCCAAATGATAGACTACTTAGATATTCAATTGCAGGAGTAAGTTTCCTTTTTTTCTTTTTCTATTTTCAGTATCTGTTCGGAATGGAGATTAAAAACATTAAGGTATTAAACGATAGTGCTGTATTTATTTCAATTTTGTCGGTTTTGTTAACTGCTCCATTGTTAGGTGTAATGGTTTCAACCATTATTTTTCAATGTGTTTATTTCTTTATTAGAATGAAAATTTATTTCACCCTACCAAAGAATAGAGAAATTGAAGATTGGATATTAGATGGCTTTATTTTTCGGAATGAGAAAATTCAACAGATTAAAGCATTAAGAGAAAAAGGATTAAATGAGAAGGGAGATGTTAAATTAGGGAGCGTATATCTATATGAATATTTTCCATACTATCAGATAAAAGTAAGAGAATGTGTCAAGGACGAATCCTTGTCTTATTTAGAAAGAAAATTGTCAGTTTTTTACGTGCATTTGAACATTTTGGGTTCAATGGTATTATCATTTATCTGTGCGTTGACGTATTCTTTTAGTTCAATGATCCACTTTGATTGGGATTTCTCATATTACAAAATTGCGGGAACAATTATTCTAATAGTGTATTCAGTAGGTGCGCGTCAAATAATGTTTTCCTCATTCTATCATGCAACCGAATTTGAACATCTAATATTGGAACACGCATTTCAACAGGAAAAGAAGTCAAATAAAATTCTATAAAAACATTTTGGTGGACCTAAAAAGATATCGCCAAGATTGATTCCTTGCTCTTAGCCCAATATATCGCTTTTAGAGCTTCTCTTTACCCCGGCCAATAATTGGATTAGGGTTTACTAAAATAGTTAGTCATGCAAACGTGGCCATAATATATATTTATTTTGTATACTCGAATGTTCCAATTTATTTTCTATTAAATTAATACGTCGTTTTCACCTCTTCAAAAACTGGCTAAGACCGAGGCCGTCTTTGGCTTACTACATAGTATGACAAAAATATTATTCATGAAAAAGATTTTCGTTATTTCTGCGACTCTTATCGCCACGGTTACATGTGCACAAAATTATCAGGCGTTTCCTATGTGGAACACTAACCTTCCTATCGAAAAAAGAGTAGACGATTTGGTAGGTCGTTTAACCCTGGAAGAAAAAGTAAAGCAGATGCTTAATGCCACTCCGGCGATTCCGCGGTTAGGAATACCAGCTTACGACTGGTGGAACGAAGTACTGCATGGTGTTGCACGGACACCATTTCCCGTCACCTCGTATCCGCAAGCAATAGGCATGGCCGCCACGTGGGATACAAATTCCCTAAAAAAAATGGCTGATTATTCAGCGCTTGAAGGAAGAGCTGTACATAATAAAGCAATTGAGTTGGGAAGGACCAATGAAAGGTTTGTAGGTTTGACCTACTGGACACCTAACATTAACATTTTTCGTGACCCTCGCTGGGGCCGGGGACAAGAAACATATGGCGAAGACCCTTTCTTGACCGCCATGCTTGGCAGTGCTTTTGTCAGCGGCCTACAGGGTGACGATCCGAAGTACCTCAAAGCAGCAGCCTGTGCCAAACATTTTGCTGTGCATAGCGGACCAGAACCGTCACGTCATGTTGATAATTTCAATCCCTCTGTTTATGATTTGTGGGATACTTATCTACCTGCTTTCAGAGAGCTGGTAACAAAAGCAAATGTAGCTGGTGTAATGTGTGCCTACAACGCAGTGAATAGCCAGCCATGCTGTGCAAACGATTTGCTAATGAACGATATTCTGCGTAAGCAATGGAAGTTTAAAGGTTATGTAACGAGTGATTGCTGGGGTATTGAGGATTTCTTTAAATACCATAAGACGCATAAAGATTCTGTAACGGCTGCGGTGGATGGCGTGATGCATGGCACTGACATTGAATGTGGCACTTCCGTTTACTATACATTATTAAATGGAGTGAAGAGTGGGTTGATAAAAGAAGAACAGATTAACATTTCATTACACCGCTTGTTTACCATCCGTTATCGCCTTGGCATGTTCGATCCGACTGAGATGGTAAAGTTTGCCCAAACACCTTCTTCCACTCTGGAAGCGCCAGAACATACAGCCCATGCATTGAAGATGGCTCAGCAAAGTATTGTGTTGTTAAAAAATGAAAACAACATTTTGCCTCTGAAGAAAACAATTAAAAAGATTGCAATACTCGGCCCTAATGCGGATAACAGAATTTCTGTTCTGGGAAATTACAACGGCAACCCCTCCAGAGTTGTTTCATTGCTGGATGGTTTAAAAGAAAAGCTCGGCAGCAATATTGAACTCATCTATGAGCCGGCAATCAATTTCGTTAATGATAC
>CAZAHL010000258.1:0-10853 GCA_964484845.1 uncultured Chryseolinea sp.
CTTTGCCCGGCGGGCGGATCGAGCTGTAGCCAGATTCATAAAGTTAATGCAGGCAACCGCCAGGATAAACACCGCTGCTACAATAAAGATGTATACATATTGAATGTTTCCATGACCTCCCAGGTCTGCATGAAAATTGGAATGTAAATGGATATCTGCCAATGGTTGTAACTGAAATGTTACTTTTAAATTTGGTTCATTTGCTTTGTATATTTTGGTAACATCTTTTCCAAGATTTGTTAACCCGGCAGGAGAGGGGTCAAATTTTTCACCCAGCTGGACATAGGTGAAGTAATTGAAATTATCCCACACATTATTTTTAAAGTCATCGTTGTGCCGGGCAAAGAAAGCCATGGGTTGCACAAAATCAAACTGAAGATGTGAGTTCTCAGGTAGATTGGCGAGGATGCCAGTGATCGTGAAATCATCTTTGTGATTTTTCCGTATCACCTTACCCATCGCTTTTTCTTCACCGAAATATTTTTTGGCCATAGCTTGCGTAATCAAAATTCCCTCGGGATGGTTAAGGGCGGTTTTTGGATCTCCTTCAATGAGTGGAAAAGAGAAAAATTGTAGAAAATTGGAGTCCGCGAAAATTATCCTTTTTTCCTCAAACATTCGATCCTCGACTTGCAATAGGTCTGAAAGAGGAAAAGTTATCCTTACGGTATTCGTTATTTCAGGAATACTAGTCAGAAGTGCTCCTGCAATAGGCGCCGGTGAAACAGCCGCATGAACATCCAGTTCGGGTAGGCTAGCCGTGAGTCGGTAGGTGTTTTTAGCCTTTTCGTGAAACTGGTCATAGCTCATTTCATCCTGAACCCACAAAAGGATCATAACGCTACACGCCATCCCGATCGCTAAGCCAGCAATATTAATGAACGAAAAAGCCTTGTGTTGAAGCAAGTTCCGGAAAGCAATCTTGAAGTAGTTGCGCAGCATGGGATTTGTATTTTGTCTTATGTAACTATTTCGACAAAAAAATACAAAGAAATCCATTAAAGCTAATAGGATGCTATAGAATCACCGCAGCTATTGAGCTATTTCTAATATTGTCCTTCGTTGCTATGTAAACATTCGAACACTTTGATCAAAATTGAAAATTGCTGCCGATCCTGTGCGACCTTTATGCAGGATAAAACAAAAGATACATCGGGCTTATATTTATTGCGAAGACGAAACATGGTTTCGTAAGTATGGATGACTAAGTTAATAGTTACCAAAATGCTTTTTCATTACTTTTTCTTCTTGTATGATTCTTATCGTCAAGGGAATCAGATAAAGTGGTAAACCTATAAACAGTGTAAGCCACGCATGACATACAAGGGTAATCGAAATTAGCTCGGGAATTATAGCAAGAATATAATTAGGATGTCGAATATATTTGAAAAGGAAGGATGAATTTAAATGCTGGTCGGGAGCGATCAGAAGCTTTACGGTCCAATTATCCCCTAAAATAAAAATGACAATCAAAAGCATGATCATCGAAAAAATGAATAAACCCATACCTATGAGACTAACGTCGTTAGCCTGCGTTTTTTGAGTGAGTCCTTCACGAATGCAGGAAACGTAGAAAAGCGTGTGGCAAATAACAAGTGCTTTTGAATTAAGCTTTCCATACTCTGTGGCATTTTTGTTCTTTAAATTTGTTTCATTCCTGATGGATATCCCGATGCTGATCATTCTCACGGCCGAGGCAAGGCAAAAGAAAATGACTATGGTATTTTCTTCAACCATAAATCATTTCTTAAACCGAAGTTGATTCACCAAAACAGCTACTTGTTTTCCCTGTTTAAGACCTTCATCCATACCAAAACGATAATGTATGCCAGCCTGAAGACGGGATAATGCAGCCTCTTTTGCATACTCTTCAAAAGAATCGAAAGTACGTGGACCGTAAGTGCTATCGAAGCTGTGATCGGTGAACTGAAAATTTCTCCCAAAAGTATTTTCCAATATAGACGCACAGGCCATAGATATCACAGCGTGGGCTGATGTGTATTCTGGAAACGGAGGAGTGTGTACGATTGGATGCCATTCACTGTGGCCCATCACTTTCCGGATATAGGTAATTGGACGTACCACATTATATTGAAATTTTGTTTTAACAGAAGATATGCCACCATCATTTACTGCGATACTATGCTTGCAATACAAAATGGCGGCATCTTGCAATGAAAGCTTTTTTAAGAGTATCAATTGTGTAGCGATATTAGCTGAGTGCGATACATCTTCATATACTGGAGCTTCGCTGACGCTTAGTAGGTCGTATGCCCAAAACCTTGCAGTCATTGAATCCGTACGGCTAAGATGTTTTGACATTGTGTAAATTTCATTTGCTGCATTATAAAAAACTGAACCTGGCTGCTCAGAATAAGAGGGGGGTGGCGGAGGCTGTGTTGCTGCTGCAAGACCAGGTATAAAGGTACGGTTATCTCCCCAATAAGGGTAGACGGGTTGGGAAAATGGGTATTCACCTGTAGGCTCCCATTTACCATGACCCGTTGGTAAGATATACGTGTGCGAAAATGGATCTTTATAGGCTTCATGCCCGCCGTCTGTTTTAGACCATTCAAAAATAGCATTTGCTATTTGCTTGCCGTATTCAACTGATCGTTGCAGTTCTTCAGGACTAGCATGAGCTTGAAACGTGGTGTTAAAGGTTTTTTCCAACGAATCAATCGAGCTCAATCGCGCCGCGCTGGTATGCGGCAATAAGCTTTTGAGTATAAAGGCAACCGCTGAATTAGCACTCGCCGGCCAATAGTATTTCTTTCCCTGTTGAATAGATGGCAAAGCTAATTCGCCATTGAGCTGGGAAGCAATGGATTGATAGCCCACCATACCCGGTGCAATTGCTTCATACATCGTAAGGCCCATGTACGCATACGTTCGACCGGTAACGTGAGGAAGTAAACCTGGTGTACGCACAAAGAGCTTTTGTTGCATTTTGATCCATGCAATGGGCATATCGGGCGGATAATTTTTAACAATTGTTCCTGGAAAATCGGCTTTCAGACAGCTCGCAAACACAAGTAAGATTAAGTTGAAGACGATTAACATGGCCGTGAAGGCGAAAACACTTAATAATTTCTTTCTCATACCTGATTCTTTTTTTATGTGTTAATAAATTTTTGCCCCGTCCAGGCGTTGTTTATAATTTTAAAATAGAATAAACAACGATGTACCTATCTGTACGTTCACATAAGTTGTTGTGAAAGCAAACAAATACATAGGACTGCCATCCTTCATACGTTTAAATTGACGTATAAAATTATAGTGAAGGCGAGAGAAAGGAGTTGCTGAGAAGCCGGAAAAAGATGCTTTGGAGTTTTTTTAATTCCGAATTTTATTTTGGATGCTTAGTTTGCCGGGAGTCCGGCCGTATTTACTTTTAAATACGCGATTAAAATGTGATCTATTTTCAAATCCGCTGATGTCACATACTTCATCAATGCTTAATTGGGTAGTTTCTAATAAATACCGGCTATATTCAAGACGTTTTTCCAGCAGCCACTTACCAGGTGTGGTGTGAAAAATATTTTTAAACTCCTCTTTAAACACTGACAAGCTTCTTGCAGATAGTCGTGCAAATTCTTGAAGTGATAGATTGCAAAAAAAATTAGCTTCCATTATTTCCCGAATGGAGGGCTTCTCTGATCTGCAAAGATCGCTAAAAAAGCATTTCAGGATCTGTTGAGTATTATTTGAAAGAATGTTCACGACTAATTCTTCAAATTTTAGTCTAAGCAAAGCTCCAGACGGAGGCGTAAACTGACGGAAATAAGCAAGCAAAGAATGAAAATAAACTTCCAGCACCTCATCGTTGAGTAGGGGTATAAGGGTATCTGTCTTTACCGGGGACGAATCGGCCAGGGGTATTCGATATTTTTGAAAAACGGTCTTAATAAAATTGTCAGGAACAAAAACGCGCAGTTCACAAAAATCTTCCTGAACAAGATGGTGCGCAGATATAATCGTTCCTTTTTTTGCAAAGATGCAATCCCCTGGCTTGAGAATATATTCTCCCTTCAACGTTTTTAATACCATTTGTCCGGCGATCGCGTAAGAGAAAAAATTATTGTGCCACCAAATATTGCTTGACGGTGCATCATCCTCAACCGGGCATATAATTTCAACAAATAGCAGTTCGTCTACTTCAAATTTCTTGAAAAGATTGCTGCTCCCGATAAAATCTTGCACGTTCAGCATGAGTCACTAATTTGTAAGGCAAAGTTAGGAATCTTGTGGAAATCTGTTTTCTGTCGAATTTCCCCACCGACTGTTGGGTCCTGACAAACCGCTTTTTTTAAATAAGAGCAGTTCGCCCTCGTTCGACAGCTGTTTGTTAGCCTTTAATGGACCTTCACGATGTGGATCAAGATTGCAGAAACCCCCATGGCACAAAAATATACATCAGCGGTTTAAGAGTTTCATTAAAATATAGCATGTTTGTAGGGTACCAAAACACTTAATCGACTCTAATACTATGAGATTAACGATCATCCTTTTAAGCATGCTTAATATTATTTCTATGGTACAAGCCCAGGATCCAAAAGGCATGGATTATCATTTGATTATCGGCTCTTATACCAGTAAAGACAATACAAAAGGAATACACGTTTTTCGTTTTAGCTCTCAGAGTGGAAAAGTTAGTTCGACGCCACTCGTTACCGAAGTTGTCAATGCGTCATACCTGGCGATTAGCAAGGATAAGAAAAATGTTTACGCTGTGAACGAGTCCGCGGGGGGTAAGGCGAGTGTAAACGCGTTTTCCTTTAATCCTGTTTCAGGAGCCCTGACATTTTTGAACAGCGTGCCTTCTGAAGGGGACCATCCTTGTTATCTCGCGGTGGATGACAAAAAGAACTTTGTCTTTGTTGGTAATTATTCAGGGGGTAATTTACTTTCTATTCCAATTAAAGCAGATGGATCGTTGCGTTCCGATGGTCAAAACATAAAACACGAGGGGAGTAGCATAAATAAAGATAGGCAGGAAGGGCCGCATGTGCACTCCGTTGTTTTATCTCCGGACAATCGCTATCTGCTGGTTCAGGATTTAGGAACGGATAAAATTAATAGTTATAAAGTAGACCTTACAAAACCTCAGGCATTAACGCCTGCAGAGCCTTCGTTTACTTCTGTCAAACCAGGAGGCGGCCCAAGGCATTTAACATTTCACCCTACAGGAAAGTATGCTTACCTAATTCTGGAAATGGAAGCGGCAGTTGCAGCTTTTGACTATAAAGATGGACAGCTGAAGGAGAAACAAACGATCACCATGTTGAGACCGGGGTTCAAAGGCAACGGAGCTGGAGCAGCTGATATCCACGTATCTCCGGATGGTAAATTTCTTTATGCATCGAATCGTGGAGATGCTAACGAGATCGTTATTTATTCTATTGACAAGAACGGGAAATTAACGACTGTCGGGCATCAATCCATCCTGGGCAAAACACCTCGTAACTTTGCCCTTGATCCGACAGGAAAATTTTTACTTTCTGCGAACCAGGCAAGCAATGAGGTTGTGCTTTTTAAGCGTGATCCTAAAACAGGACTACTTACACCGTCTGGGGAAAAAATTTCCGTTGAAAAACCTGTTTGTTTGAAGTTCGTTGCTATAGAAAAATAACATTAACTTTCTAGTTTAACCGTTAATAATCTCTGCGCTATAAGGTTTAACCTACATTTCAAATTGCAATTTTTCTTCCGTGATTTTTTGAAGTATTTGATCTCCACAAGGCTTGTTATTCTTTGACGATCGGTCGGAGAAGTCAATTATCATTTTTCCTATTTTGTATTCGTGAATTCCCGCTTTGCATTCGATAGGATGGAGGGGAATAAAAAATTCAAGGTCCCTTAAATGATAATCTGTCTTATGGTTAAGGGATTTTGAGTTCCAATGGTTGATTTGTCTTAGCACAATGCTGTTTTCTTGTAACCGTATTTCGCTATAATATCCAGGCCTGTAGCCATCTCCAGACGAGCATAAATATCCTTTTTGAGCAATGGCGTCCGCAACGGCAACATACCGTCGGATAGCCGGGTCTAAGCGGTTCTCCATCGTTTTCTCATCTACCGGATCGGTCAGGGACGGTTGGTTAGAAATAAAGGTTTCTATATCAAGACCTCTTTCCTTTTTAACGCAATAAATTTCCGTACACGATACTTTTTGCTGATCAACTTCGAAGGTACATTTCAGATAAGGGGATATTAAATGCCGTTGCTTCTCCACTTGTATTTCCCTAATAGCAAGTTCTAATTTGATGAAGCTATAGCTCATCGAAACTGCTTTAGAAAATTCGGGTATTGCCTCCCCACGTCTTTCACGATCAGCCGTCTCTATTTCTTCGATGGAGGTCAACAGCTTGAAATAATTCCCCAACACATTTATTATATCCAGTGTGCTCATAGCTCTTTACTACTGTTCCGAAAGTAAGAAATTAAAAAGGAAATATCGATGCTTGAAAAGCGAATTGTCGAGGGCTACTTTTAATCGATGACCATGTTCAAGTAGAACAATGCAGTACAATTTACTAAATAAGAAGGCTGACGACTTTGTTAACCACCGTCTGAACTTTACAGTCCGGATCAAATGACGGATCGTACGATGTAAACGCAACGGCGGATATGTTATACTTATTTTTAATAATAGAAATAGAGGTTGCTTTTACATAAATGCGTACGTTTCTCCGATACCCAACGTCTTCAGCGTCCCATTTATTTTGCGCTCGCGTTCTAGGGTTTGAAGCACTCTAAGAGGTTCGCCGATTGGTTCATCACTTAAATCAAAGGTCCCAAAGTGCATCGGAATTAAAACCTGAGCTTCCATATCATTAAAAGCTTTTACAGCATTTGCAGGGGATGCGTGATTAGGATGCATAAACCATTCGGGCTTATAGGCGCCAACGCCCAGGATAGCTACATCAACGGTGGGGACGATGGTTTTTAGTTCTTTAAGATGATTACCGTATCCGCTGTCTCCGCCAAAATAGATTGTCTTTTCTTTCGATTTTATAATGTAAGCGCCCCAAAGCCTTTCATTCTCATCGAGCAATCCCCGCTTTGACCAATGTCGCGAAGGCAAGAAGTAAATATCAATTGCAGGTGACGTCTTGTATTGCTGATACCAGCCCGCCATCTGGATGCGAGCATCTCGGCTCCAGGGACGCAAAAGGTATTCCATGTTTAGCCCCGTAAGAATGGAAACATGCCGATTGTAAAAAACAATCTCGCGGATCGACTTTTCCTGACAATGATCCTGATGGTCATGCGAAATAAGTAGGTAATCAAGATTTGTAAACAGATCAGGGCGGAGCGCGTGAGCCGAGTATCGCTTTACAAAGGGCACGTTGTAAAAGACCGGATCTAGCAGCACACTAATTCCATTTAAACGAATGAAAAAGGTTGCATGCCCAAGCCACACGATGCAATCATGTGTTTGCGTTAAAAAGGAAAAGTCGCTTATCATCGGGAGACGAAAAGTATCTTCTTTTTTTTCAAGCTTTTGTGGGTTGCTTGTTGTCATCCATTTAAGTACATCTTTAGTCTTAGGTACAAAAGGAAACTCAATGTTAACAAATCTGTCGTGCTGGTCTTTCGGAGTTCCAGGCCAGTTTTCCTTTATCGTTTTTAGCTGGTAATTCTGAGTGTATTTCAAATGAGGGAGGCTTCAGGTAGCAAATGGTTATGCTTCTAAGATTATGATTCCAATTTATGCACAATCTAATTTTATAATCCAGATTGCAGTGTTTATTGCAGTCTTTTTTCTTGTGATAAACACTAGAACTATAAAATCGTTTTTCAAACCAATTCAACCACGTGTATTAAATCAACATTGTGTTGGGGTAAAGATTCCTCATTTTCTGTCAACATACATTTTAAATATAAGGATTGTCTTCCTAAAGCTGGCACTATTTTCTCTTTTCTCTTTAGGAGTTAAACTGGTAACGAATGGCTACAAGTAAAATGCACATTATCAAATCTGATGTAGTTAGACCCCGCGCACGGAATTACAATACTCCAGATATTGCATGGGTAGAGCGATTGGCGCAGTGGATGGATTCACGATTTCTGATACCAGGTACAAATATCCGATTTGGACTGGATCCGATTTTCAGTCTTGTTCCTGTGATGGGGGACTTGATTACTTATATAATTTCTGGAGCCCTCATTTATACTATGCACAATCAGGGGGCAAGCAGGAAGGTTGTAATAAAGATGATTTTAAATTCTACGCTCGATACGGTGATTGGTGTTATCCCCGTTGTGGGCACTATCTTCGATGTGTTTTATCGATCCAATAACCGGAATGTAAGATTGCTCAGGGAACACTATGATGAAGGAAAGCATCAAGGATCGGGCACTGGTATATTAATTTTAGTAGCCTTGTTAGCTATTGTAATTGTTGTGGCTGCAGTTTATGGTATGTATAAATTGTTCGAGGTTCTTCTCCAATCTTGAAAAAATTATTGGCCCCTTCCTGCATGTTCCTTCACCCGGAATAAAACGTACCATCAACATCTGTAATTCAACATTGGGCGTTCGACATTCAAATAGCGAAAGATAAATAAAATTCAATGTCGAAGGCCGGATGTCGAATTACAAAAGGAATTGCGGTCGTTAAATAACGATCAATGGGCAACGAATAACGACTAACCATTAACCTTCAGGCGCCGGTTAATTGTTTTACGAAAGCATCGTGATTCCAGATAATGCGGATATGATCAATTTTTGCCGGGTCATCGAAACGGAAAATAAAAATGTGATCGCTATCAAATCTCAGTCCCTTAGCAGGTATTCCCGCAAAATCTTTTTCTTGCTTTCCAAAGATCACAACCGTACACGTAACCGTGTTTGAAGTCTCATCGTACGTTTGAGATTTTACCGTGTTATCAAGGTCCGGAAAAGATTCCATCAGAGCAGACCAGATTCCCTTTCCAGTTTCGTAAATTTTCCCCTTGCCGGCATCCGCCATGGGCTCAAAAAAAACTTCGCCCAGCGGATTGCAAAGGCCTAACATCCGATCGATGTCCATGTCCTGGTAAGCAGAAAAGAATTCAATACAAGTACCTTTTTTACTTAAGGCATCGATGTTTTCACGTTGTTGGATTGTTGTATTCATTGGATATAAAGTTAAGATTATAAAATTTATTATTTGGGGTAACCGGGATATAATTTGATCTTTCGTATTTGGCGCAAGTGGCGGTCGGTGTGACCGAACACGGTAATATAGACCTGATGGAGGTTTGACCTGTCGGGAGTCAATGCAAAGCCGCGCAGATCTTGCTTTGTAGTTGTAATAAATCCGATAGATTCATCTCTTAGTTTTATAAACCATGTCCGATTATTTTTCAGTTCGTTTAATCCCATAGGAATGGTATAGGCAAAAGGCTCTGTATACTCAAGGGAATAGTGAGGTTTTTCTTCCATAATGAAGCTTAACGCAACGCTGTCAGGATTAGCGGTCTTGTAAAGTTCCGAGCGATGTCCAGCCCACAGCGCACGGGTTACATCATGCATCAGCAGTATTTCCCATAGCGTTATGTGTTCCACAACCTCATTAATGGACCATCGATCTCCGGATTCTTTAAAGCGCCATTGCTTCTCCGTCAGTCCATCCGTTTCTTTCTTCAATTCTTCCTTGCTACGGATAAGATTTTCTAACAAGTATTGGCGATCTTTTTCCGACCACGATTTAGAATCCTGGCCGAACACCATAAAAGTTATCAGCATACTGGCCGTAAACATTGCAATTTTTTTCATACCACTAATTTGATACGAAAGTAAAATGCCTGGATGGCTCACGCTTGTAAAAATGCGAACGGCGTTCAGCTCTTTATAAACCGTGTCATTTCGTTGTGCTTAAGATGATATTCAGAGGGATTCATTTTATTAAACTCCTTGAACTCTTTAACCAAATGAGATTGGTCATGCAGGCCGTTTTCAAAAACCACGTCCTGCCAATCTACAGTGGTTGAGTGGGCTACCCGGTTGGAAAGCGTTCCGAAACGTTTGATGCGCGCATAGAATTTTGGTGAGACTCCAACCTTTTCCAAAAATTGTTTTTCAAGATACCTGCGGCTGATCTTAAACTTTGAAGCTACTTCATCTACTGAAACAGAACCGTTATTAGAATTAATAAAATCAACACATTCATCAATCAGGGAAAGTTTTTTCTTGGCTTCGGAAATACGAGGTAAAAGAAACGCTTCTAAAATTTTAATGCGAGCGTCATCGGTGGTTTCCAGCCGAATAGATTCAGAAAGGTTAAATGCGTTTTCACCGATAAGCAGATCCAGCGGCATCCGGCTATTTACCAGAGTAGACATTCGGATCCCAAAAATATTATAGATCGAAGTTGTCTTAAAAACGATTCCCGCCATTCCGATTTTTCCTTTCATTACGCGGCGGTAGTTTGAGGTAAACAAACCACAAATAAACGAATCAGGTACTGCTAATAGATCACTGGAATTTTGAGAAGCCCAGGTAGGGTCTCCGTAATTAAATACGATCGCTCCAAAGCCATTAGGCGGGCTTTGGACATCAATCTGTTCAGTAGCTTCACCCTCCCAAATGAAATAGCATTCGATAAATTGCGTTATCGGTTCGGCTGGTTTGAATTTGAGATAACGCATAACCTACAAGGCAAGATCTAAAATGAAAATTACTTCAGCAAAAACAACAAGCGAGACATAAGAACCAATGCATTCTCTGCGTTTCGAATCTATCTCTTGACCTGTTTGCATTCATTATAAATCTAAAGAATTGAACAGAAAAGCAAAAATCACCGCTTAGATATGCCCGGTGTAAGTAGAGGGGGAACAGGTGTAGCTCCTTCTTTTATCCTTTAA
>CAZAHL010000259.1:0-10793 GCA_964484845.1 uncultured Chryseolinea sp.
TCTGACTACTTATTAAAAGATGACCTGGATGCTTCGAAATTGTTCAGAAGTATTTCTTACAGCATACAAAGAAAACGTGTTGCTATCCAACTTCATGAATCCGAAGCAAAGTATAAGCGGCTGTTTCATTTTAGTCCGCTGCCAATGTGGGTGTACGACATCGAAACGTTGAGCGTATTGAGTGTAAATGAAGCGTCTGTCGCCCAGTATGGTTATAGCAGCGAAGAATTTCTTCTTAGAAATGTCTGGGAAATTTGGCCGGTCAAGAGTTATCAAGAGCATCTCGACAAATTAGATCAGCAGAAAGAGTCCACGACACGTTACCGGGGTATTGTTCAACATGTTAAAAAAGATGGCGAATTAATATATGTAGAAATTCAAAGCGATGAAATCGATTTTGACGGAAGGAAGGCACGGCTTGTTTTGGCAACCGATATTACTGAAAAAATTAAGTCTTCAAAGGCATTGCAACTAAGTGAGCAGCGTTTTAAAGCCTTAGTGCAGGATGGTTCTGACCTGATTGCTATTTTGGGTCCGGGCGGTGATTATAAATACGTAAGTCCTGCATCCGAATCTGTTTTAGGAATTCAGCCTGAACAGTTAATTGGGAAAATGGCCATGGAATTCATCCACGAGTCTGACAGGGAAAGAGTGCAGCAAAATTTTAATCTTCTCGACCGCCAAAAATTTATTCAGATCGCGGCTTTTCGATTTAAGGACGCTTTTAACAACTGGAGATGGATTGAAACTAAGCTGACAAATATGGTGGAGGATCCAGCCGTCGGGGGAATTGTTTCAAATTCACGGGATGTCACAGAAAGAATTGAAAATGAACTAAAATTAAAGGAGAGTATTGAGCGATTTAACATTGTTTCGAAGGCTACCAGCGACATCATTTGGGACTGGGATTTTAAAACTTCCCAAGTAGAGTGGAATGAAAATATCAAGATGGTGCTTGGCTATTCATTGTTAAAAAATTCCTATGCATGGTGGACTGAAAAGATTCATGCAGAAGATGCGGAAAGGGTGGACAGAAAATTGACTGAATCGATAAAAGGGTTAAATTCTTTTTGGTCTGATGAGTATCGTTTTCGCTCCGCCGATGGAACCTATAAATATTTTTTAAACCGTGGTTTTTTAATCGTGGATGAACAAAAATCTCCGGTCAGAATGATTGGTTCAATGCAAGATGTTACACGGCGAAAGGAGGAGGAGCATCGTCTCAAATTATTGGAGTCGGTAATAACCTATGCTACCGATGCTGTGATGATTACCGACGCACAGCCCGTCACTTTGGGGGGGCCAAAGATCGTTTACGTCAACGATGCTTTTACAAAAATGACTGGCTATTCAAAAGACGAGGTAGCGGGTAAATCTCCGCGAATTTTTCAAGGTCCCAGAACAAGTAGAGAAACATTGAATAAACTTCAAAAGGCGCTTGAAAGTTGGCAATCCTGCGAAATCGAAATTATCAATTACAAGAAGAGTGGTGAATCCTTTTGGATAAATATGGCCTTAGCGCCGGTGACAGATACAACCGGCGCATATACGCATTGGATTTCCATTCAACGGGACATCACGGAGCGGATGAACTATATTAAAGCGATCGAGGACCAAAACCTACGACTCAAGGAAATTGCGTGGACGCAATCACATATCGTAAGGGCACCTTTAGCGCGCATTATGGGTTTAATTGAAATCATACCGAAGTACGAGTCTTTTGATAAAATTCCGCCTGAAATATTACCGCATATTTTGAACTCTGCGCATGAATTGGATAATATTATACGCGATATCGTTATAAAAACTGAAGTGATCTATAATTCTCCAACGAATGAAGCTTAATACTCTGATTGTAGACGATGACAACATGGTAGTCTTTTTGCATAAGCTTGCTGTCGTTGAAAGCGGATTAAGCAATGCCCCAGGGGTGGCAGGCAATGGCCGTGAAGCATTAACTTATATATCGCAGCATCAAACTTCAGGAAGTTATTTTTTGATTTTACTGGATATCAATATGCCTGAGATGGACGGATGGGGGTTTCTCGACGCCATTCAATCGTTAAACATTCCAACACCCATTTCTGTGGTGATCGTAACATCGTCCATTGACCATAGAGATCGCGACAAAGCCAGCGAGTATCCTCAGGTAATCAAGTATGTTGAAAAACCGTTAAACTCCAAAGCCTGTGTCGAGTTGAAAAAGCTGCCTCAACTTGAAGCTTTATTTAAATGATCAACCAAGATGATCGCTATTAACTCCGGTATTTCGAAGTTTCGCCATAGCGCGAACCGGAAACGTTCCCACTCCCTTAAATTTCGGTGGTATAGCGCTGAATGTAAACCCCTCGTCGGGTAGTAAATACAAATTACAGAGGTGTTCTACTATTAGTATTTCAGATCCGAGTAGTGTGCTATGCACCGGCCTCGCCTTACCCGATGTGTTATCGATGTTGTGTGAATCAATCCCTGCCAATTTCACACGGCAATCTCTTAAATAGTCCGCCGCTTCTTTCGTTAGATAAGGATGATTTTCATAATATCTTTCAGTATTCCAAAAGCTGTCCCACCCGGTATGAATAAGCACGGCCCGGTTCCTGATCTCATGATTTTGTAAATGCTCAGCCGTCACCGCTAAAGAATCTGCAAACGGAACCCGGATGACTATTGCATCCAGGTCGGTAAAACATTCGAGTCCGATTTCAGAAAGGTCTTTTCCGTTTTCATACCGGTGAAATGGAGAGTCAATGTATGTTCCTGTATTGGTGACCATTTCGATTTTGCCGATTTGAAATTGCGTACCTTCCTCGTAGAGTTTTTTGGAATCCTCCCGGCTTAGATAATCACAAACAATCGGTGCGGGTAAACCTTTATAGGTTATAAGCCCATGTTCTATCGTATGACTCAAATCGATTAACACTGAGGCCATTCCTTGCTGGTTAATTGGTTTCCGTTTATGTGGCTCGTTAAAAATTTGTTTGTTTAAAATTTTGGTATTCCCGACCATGAGTAATCGCATATCCGACACGATATAGTCCGCTAGTGCAGTGTCGGAAATTTCATCACCTGAAATATCCAGCCTGAAATCTTCGCCTTTGATACTTCCTCCGTTTGTAAAGTATATTTCAAAATCAAATTTTACTCGTTTATCCATCACCTTTGTTTTTGATCGGTTGAAACTGTTCCATTCTTCTGAACCATTTAAAAAACTACTTTACCCTATCATATGCAACACAAACGAAACAAGTTGAAAACATGGACAATGAATGCTTCTCATAGTCGGATGGTTGATGCGTGTGCCGTGTTTTTACGAACTGATTTCGAAATTGTCCGCAATTTGGTAATGTATTTTAAAATTCAGAAGGGTTTTTGAAGAAGTGTGCTGCGTGTCTACGCATTTCATACCATTCATCCAAAAAAAGTATAAATATTTCTGTAAGTCGTATGAAAAGTAATAAATTAATAAGTCCTTATTAATCTTATCACTTCTTGTATGATCAATCGAAGAAAGCTTCTTCAACGCTTGTCGGCATTTCCAATTTTAGGAGGAGCCTTTTTGAGCAGCGCCGCTCTTACACCTGCTTTTGGTACTTCGAAGAAACCGAAACGGGATTTATACAAGGAGTTTGGCGTTCGTACATTTATTAACGCTGCGGGAACATTAACTTATATGACAGGCTCACTGATGCACGATGAAGTTTTAGAGGCGATTACCACCAGCGCGAAAGATTTCTGCCTGCTTGATGAGTTACAGGATAAAGTAGGAGAGAAGATCGCGAAAATGGTACATGCGGAAGCCGCGGTTGTGACGTCAGGTGCTTTTGCCGGAATGACGTTAGGATTGGCGGGTATCCTAACCGGTATGGATGAAAAAAAAGTGAAGGAAGTCCCTCACCTGGCATATACGGGTATGAAGTCAGAGGTTATTTGTCAAAAAAGTCATGACATTGTTTATAACCACGCTCTTACCAACACAGGGTGTAAAATCGTGCGTGTGGAAACCGCAGCCGATGTTGAAAAAGCTGTCAATGAAAGAACCGCACTCATGCATTTTTTGCATATAGAATCTGATAAGGGAAAAATTCAGCATGAAGAATGGGTCTCTTTGGGAAAAAAATACAACGTGCCGACCTCCATCGATATAGCGGCAGATGTTCCGCCGGTTTCCAACTTGTGGAAGTTTAATGATATGGGTTTTGACTTCGTCGTTATTTCCGGAGGGAAAGCCATGCGGGGTCCTCAAAGTGCCGGTCTGCTAATGGGTAAAAAAAGTATTATTGCTGCTGCTCGATTGCATATGCCTCCCCGCGGATTTAACATCGGGCGGGGCATGAAAATAAATAAGGAAGAAATTCTGGGAATGTATGTAGCCCTGGAAAAATACATCAACCTGGATCACGAAAAAGAGTGGAAAGAATGGGAAAATAATCTTGCCCACATAGAAAACGCTGTAAAGAAAATTCAAGGTGTTACCACCGAGGTACATGTGCCTCCGTTGGGCAATCATACGCCAACACTTCGCGTCACCTGGGACCCTGCGGTAGTTAAAATTTCGGACAAAGCATTACACGAAGCTTTGCGGAATGGAACACCGTCAATTGAAGTTGGGGGCAGTATTCCTAACAGCATAAATGTTACGGTCTTCATGTTGAAACCTGACCAGGAAAAAATTGTTGCGGCCAGACTCAAAGAAGAGCTAATCAGGGCAACAACGTAACATGGAGAAAGTCATTTATTACTTCCGAAATGATATATAACTTTTTCGTTTTTCTTCTATGCATTGGTCAATGGCAGACGATTCTTCCAACGAAGGTTAAAAATGATTCGGCGCAAATATTAGTAAAAAGGACCGCTGACTTTTTGGTGACTGGCGAAGGTGATCCTTCTTATTGGCAAGCCACGGATTGGATTACTATTACGGTTCAGGAAGCGACTTTACCGACTGGCCTTGGTACCCAAGTTAAAACCCTTTATTCGGATAACGGAATTTACTTCTTGTTTAAATGCGAGGACCAGAAACTTACCGCTACCCTGCAAAAAGATTTCACCACATTATTTAAAGAAGATGTGGTTGAAGTTTTTTTATGGCCTGACGAATCTGTGCCGGTGTATTTTGAATACGAACTTTCACCCTTAAACTATGAGCTGCCGATTCTGGTGCCCAACCTGAATGGAAGAATACAGGGATGGATGCCTTGGCGTTATGAAGGTAAACGCAAAGTTCAACATGGCACTACAGTGCAGGGAGGGGAGAAGAAAAGCGGAGCGTTAATTAAAAGCTGGACGGCCGAATTTTTTATTCCTTTTGTATTGCTTTCGCCGCTCGTCGACCGGACGCCTAAAGAAGGTACCCGGTGGCGTGCCAACCTTTACCGGATTGATTATGATGAAGGATATACTACCTGGACCTGGCAAAAAACCACCAAAGGAGCTCGTGGAAATTTTCATGAGTACAATATGTTTGGAACATTGCTATTTGAATGAAGTCAAATCAAAAAAAATTAGAGAACGTAAATAAATCACACTAATCCCAGCTAAACATAAAATTGAAACCTATGAAAGAACAAAGAAGATCAACACTGAAAAAATTATTCGCTTCCATAGCGGGAATTATGGGCCTTGGAATGGCAGCGCAAGCGAAGACGGTCGATGCCGGGCAAAAAGAATGTTTTAATATTGTAAAGGACGATCAGGATGTTCCTTTGTTTTCCGGATCCACAAAGCTCGGGAACATGGTTTTCGTGGCAGGAAAAGGTGCTCACTTTGATGGAGACATTACTGCTCATACTAAACATGTACTCGATGAAATAGAAAAGGAGCTTGTAAAAGCCGGATCGTCTATGCAGAAAGTACTCAAAGTGAGCGTCTTCCTACACGATTTAAATGATTATAAAGCCATGAATGAAGCTTACAAAGGCCGGTTTGGAAGCAAACCTCCGGTACGTACAACGGTCGCTGTGTACGGTGGCGTGCCAGGAGATTCTTTGGTTGAAATGGACTGCATCGCCTATATCTAACACACGACATACACTTAACCGAAATTAAAATCCCGCCCGCCATGCGTCAACAAATTCCGTTATTGCTCTTCCTGGTCTTTTTTTATATTTCATCTACCGCGCAAGAATACTCCATTCTTATAAAAGGTGGACATGTTATTGATCCCAAAAATAATGTGAATGAGGTGATGGATGTGGCAATCCAAAAAGATAAAATTGTTCTGGTGTCAAAAAACATTGACATAAAAAAAGCAGCCAAAGTTATCGACGCCAAAGGATTGTATGTGACGCCAGGTCTCATTGACATTCATTCGCATAACTTTTTTGGTACGAAAGAAGACCACTACCTGGGAGATGGATTTGAAGCTCTTCCTCCGGATGGGTTTACATTCAGGAGCGGAGTTACAACTGTCGTGGATGCCGGAGGGGCGGGCTGGAAAACATTTACCACATTTAAGGCGCAGGCAATCGCACATTCTAAAACCCGTGTGCTCGCTTTTCTTAACATCGTTGGAGAAGGTATGCGCGGTGGTGCGTACGAGCAGAACCTGAACGACATGGATTCGAAGTTAACGGCAGCCGTGGTGAAACGGTACCCCGAAATAGTTGGAATTAAAGTAGCACATTTCGAAGGTGAAGAATGGGACCCGGTCGATCGCGCTGTGGCAGCGGGTAAGATTGCGAATGTTCCTGTCATGATTGATTTTGGCGGAAATACTCCTCCGCTTTCAATACAGGACCTTTTCACAAAGCATCTACGGCCAGGCGATATTTTTACTCATACGTTTGCTCAGTTAAAAGGACGTATGCCTGTTGTCGATGAGCAGGGAAAGCTACGTACTTTTGTTGTTGAAGCTCAAAAGAACGGAATCATTTTCGATGTCGGCCATGGCGGTGGTAGCTTTCGGTTCTCTCAAGCTATTCCTGCGTTAAAGAGCGGATTTTTTCCTAATACAATCAGCACCGATATCCATACTGGAAGTATGAATGCCGGCATGAAGACTCAGCTGAATGTGATGTCCAAATTTTTGAACATGGGTATGGATTTGCAGCAAGTCATCGAAGCATCCACATGGGCACCCGCAAAAGTCATCCATCGCGAGGAACTCGGAAATATTTCCCAGGGTTCAATTGCGGACGTTGCTGTCTTCAGTCTTCAGAAGGGTAAGTTTGGTTTTATCGATTCAGGCGGATTCAGCATGTCGGGCACACAATCGTTGCAATGCGAACTGACCTTGAGGGACGGGAATATTGTATATGATCTGAATGGAATTTCCAGTCCTGCGTGGGATTCAAAGCAGTAGGAAAAATCCCAACTTGTTAAAGCAGGCTGGGTAAACCAATCAAAACTAAAATGAAAGATCCTGCAATTTTATCCACTACTCCGGCTGCGGAAAAATTTCACGTTGCTTCTATCGATATCCTGCGGGCGCTAACAATGGTGCTTATGATATTCGTTAATGATCTATGGTCATTAAAAGATATTCCCACATGGTTGGGTCATGTTAAATCTGGAGTTGACGGCATTGGTCTGTCGGACGTGGTATTTCCTGCTTTCCTTTTTATCGTGGGACTTTCTCTTCCGTATGCGATTAATAACAGAAGAAAAAAAGGAGATACCGATTGGCAACTTGTCAAACATGTATTGTTCCGAACCGTTGCCTTACTGACGATGGGTGTATTCCTAGTGAACGGAGAGACGATCAACGAGGAGGCCACGGGCATGCCGCGGTTAGTATGGAATTCAATATGTTGCTTATGTTTCATACTTATTTGGAATAACTATCCAACGTCTTCAAATAAACTTTTGGTGTATGGATTAAAAGGTGTTGGAGTATTGACGCTGTTACTGTTTGCTTTTATATACCGGGGTGGAACCGAAAACGATACGTACCACTTTGGTCCACATTGGTGGGGAATATTAGGACTGATAGGCTGGGCATATCTGGCAAGCGCATTGATCACAGTTTTTGCCCGGAATAATTTTTACGTTGTCCTCGCAGCCTGGGGTTTCTTTGCTGTATTAAGCATGATTTCCAAGGCCGGGCTTCTGCCCGATGAAATTTCATTCATACCCGCTGCTATTTCAGGGGGTACTCTGACGGGACTCACAACGGGGGGTGTACTGATCTCAATGATCTTTCAATATTACCGGGCTCGGAATGATAATGTCAGGTTGACAATTGTATTTATTTTCATTTCTTTCTGCCTGATAGGTCTATCGGTGCTCACCCGGCCTTATTGGGGTTTAGCAAAATTAGGTGCAACGCCTGCCTGGCTTTTTCTCTGCAGTGCATTTACGATCTTAGCCTTTATCATCATTTATTGGCTAACCGATATTTACAAGAAGGCTTACTGGTTTCATATAGTTAAGCCTGCCGGAACGGACACCTTATTATGCTACCTCATCCCTTACTTTGCCTATACCACAACGGGACTATTGGGTATACATTTGCCTGCCGTATTATTGATTGGCGGGATTGGTTTAATTAAGTCCTTTCTATTTGCTTTGCTATGTGCAGTTATAACGGGATGGCTGATTAAAGCTGGCATTCGATTAAAGCTTTGAGATGGGTGCTTAAAGAGGAGGTTCCCTCGTAATTCTTCCGCCTGCTTCAATCTGCGCAACGGTAAGTTGAATATGTATTCAACTCCTTAACAAACAAAAATTCGCACACCATGTTAATACAGTGTATGACTGGGAGGTAAGAGTTTGTAAATCAAGTGAAATGAATCTTTCAAAAGTTATTAGCGCAGGTATTTTAGGTACATCGATGATGACGTTGTTCAGCTATTGGGTATCCGAAGATAAGAATAAGCAATTTCGGGAGCCTGCATTATTGGCCATACTTTTGAAACGTTTGTTAAACAATAATGATGAGCGAGCTCTTCTAATAACCGGATGGATCATACATTATAAGGTAGGCATACTTTTTATCGTAGGATATGATCAGCTGTGGCGAAAAACAAACGCGACGCCCTCGATATTAAATGGAATGATGTTGGGTATATTATGTGGACTTTTAGGGAAAGAAGTTTGGAAACTCGTTTTGCGTGTGCATCCCAATCCGCCTTCAATTGACAGGGAGGCCTATTTCTCCCATCTTGTAGCGGCGCATGCTGTATTTGGGATTTTTGCCGCACTTGGATATCGAATACCTCAAGGTGGTCATAAACTTTTTTCGCGCTAGATACACGTCGCTTTTCTTGTTTGGCTTTCCCAAGTCTATTTGTAAAAAGATTTATCTTTAGAAATAAACTTTCAACATGAAAGGTAAATCTAACGGGAAGCGGCTACGGATTCGTTGCTGGATTGATATTGATGGCAAACGATTTTTTGGTCCCGGCCGGGCAGAACTTCTACAACTTATCCTAGATACTGGTTCTATTTCTAAAGCTGCTAAATCCATGGGCATGTCTTATAAAAAAGCTTGGGCTATGGTAGACGACCTCAATGCATCCGGAAAAAAACCGTACGTCGTGGCACATAAGGGAGGTCACAAAGGAGGTGGAACTGAAGTGACCAAAACCGGAATGAAAATCTTGCAAGCGTATCAGAAACTCAACCTTCAATTATCGGCCATTGCTAAAAAGAATGAAAATATTCTAAAGAAGATCTAAGATTTTTGTCGGTAGAGAGACGTAGTTCAGCCGCTGAACGCATCTCTCTGTGTAATTTTTTACTTCTGTTATTCATTTGCCAATATCCTTGCTAACTTACGATATGTCTGTATGTACATATCGATTCCGCAAAATCAGAGTTTTGATCCTGATCATGGGCGGCATAGCCACATCAGGGCATGCATTTGCTCAACAATCTAAGGTCTTGATTGCTGCGGCTTCCGATTTAAAGTTTGCGCTGGACTCGGTCATTTCTGTTTTCAAGATCGAAAATCCCCTCGCACGCGTGGATGTTGCGTATGGATCGTCCGGTAAATTATATGAACAACTTTCCAACGGCGCTCCGTTTGATCTTTTTTTTTCGGCGGACATAGACTATCCCGTAAAGCTTAAGGAAAAAGGAATTGTTAGTTCTAATATTCACGTTTACGGTATAGGGAGAATTGTTGTCTGGAGTAACAAAATTGACCCGGCGATTTCGGGTTTAAATACATTGTTACACAAATCAATTGTCAAAATTGCCATTGCCAACCCGGCACATGCACCTTACGGGCGAAGAGCGGAAGAGGCCCTTAAACAGGCTGAAATTTATGATCTGGTTAAGGATAAATTTGTTTTGGGTGAGAACATATCACAAACTGCCCAGTTTGCGACAAGTGGCGCCGCAGATGCCGCGATCATTGCATTGTCATTAGCGCTTTCCCCCGCTATGAAAAAAATGAAAGGTCATTACTATGTCATACCAGAGGGTTTACATACTCCTTTGAAGCAAGCGTTTGTTGTATTGAAACAGGCAGAGAAAAATTCAAGCGCAGTTCAATTTAAGGACTTTATGAAATCAAAGAAAGCGTTGGAAATTCTCCGTTATTTCGGGTTCACAAAAACTTAATTTCGACTACAAATGATTGAATGGGATCCATTTGTTCTGACTCTTAAACTCGCGACTGTTACGACAGCCTTACTGTTTCTTTTGTCCATCCCGTTAGCGTACTGGCTCACGTACAGCCGCTATAAAATTAAATATGTAGTGGAAGTATTGGTTAGTCTTCCGTTGATTTTACCTCCGTCCGTACTCGGGTTTTATTTGTTGCTCGCCTTTAGTCCGCGAAATGCGTTCGGTAAATTTCTTGAGCAATATTTTGATCTGAGGCTTGTGTTTACTTTCGAAGGTCTTAT
>CAZAHL010000260.1:0-10772 GCA_964484845.1 uncultured Chryseolinea sp.
ACATCGATGAGACTATACCAAACGATGATATTCTAAAAAAGTCAAACCGCGAGTACACAAACGATGAGTTGTGGAATAAGATCGCGGAAGACTTTCAGTTTGCCGTGGATAATCTTCCGGAAAATCAGGAGCAAAAAGGAAGAGCTAACAAATTTGCTGCTGCGGCTTACCTGGCCAAGCTTCGATTATATCAGGCTTATGAACAAGATGACAATCATAAAGTAATCTCTATTAATCCTGCCCGCCTGGAGGAAGTAGTAGAACTTACCCAAATGGTGATCAGCTCGGGAAAATATAGTCTACAGACCGATTTTGCCGAAAACTTTCTGTATGGGTACGACAACGGACCGGAATCTGTCTTTGCTATTCAATATTCCATTAACGATGGAACGTCGCTCGGGAGACTTAACATGGTGACTGGATTGAATTATCCTCATGGTGCACCACAATACGGATGCTGTGGGTTCCATCAGCCAACTCAAAACCTGGCCAATGCTTTTGGAACAGATGCTAGCGGATTGCCGAAGTTCACAACCTTTAACAATGCAGCAATAGATTTTAAAACGGCGACTGTTGATCCACGGGTAGACCATACGATAGGAATCGATGGACATCCTTATAAATACAACCCCAACCTTCCTTTCAGTAATAGCTGGGTGCGTGACCCTGGGGTGTATGGATATTTCCAAAGCATGAAGGAGCAACAACTCTCAGATTGCTCATGTTACAAAAAGGAAGGACCCTTTATCGGCACCGCGAAAAATGTTGACATCATCCGATATGCCGATGTGCTCCTGATGCAAGCAGAAGCATACATTGAACTATCGCAACAGGACCTGGCGATGCCGTTGATCAATCAGGTCCGCGCAAGAGCGGCAGTCAGTACGGGAAGACTGAAGAAACTCGACGGTACATTCCCTTCCAATTATCTGATCAAGGAATACGACGGTTTAAATTGGACAAAAGAATTTGCCAGGACAGCGTTGCAATGGGAAAGACGATTGGAATTTGCTACAGAAAGTCCCCGCTTCTTTGACCTTGTCCGGTGGGGAATTGCAGCAGGGACGCTTAACGCATACCTGGAAAAGGAAAAGACCAGGCGATCACACTTGAATGGCGCGGTATTCACTCCAGGACGAGATGAGTACTTACCTATTCCACAACGTGAAATTAATTTTACAAAAGGTTTATATACACAAAATGCCGGATACTGATTAATAGTTGCGAGTTTTGAGTTTCGAGTTTCGAGAACGGTATCTAAACGGCGTTCCGAAACTCGAAACTTGCTGTAAACCACCATACGCTATGAAAATGAACCCATCCATATTTAAGAATTCATTGGTTATCTTTTTGTTTTCCCTTATCATGATTTCCTGCAGTGTCAAGGAAAAGGCTACTGAAGTTGCCGAGCCAGGAAATGACAGCGAGGCTTACAGGCACCAGCTTCATTTTACACCCGAGGAGAAATGGATGAACGATCCAAATGGGATGGTCTACCATAACGGAGAGTACCACCTATTTTATCAATATTATCCGGACAGCACCGTTTGGGGACCCATGCATTGGGGCCATGCGGTGAGTACAGATCTTGTTCACTGGGAGCGTCTGCCTATTGCGTTGTATCCAGATAGCTTAGGATATATTTTTTCCGGCAGCGCTGTAATTGATAAAAATAATACTTCAGGTTTCGGTACCCCGGAGAATCCACCCCTTGTTGCAATATACACGTATCACTCGGTTGAAAAAGAACGAGCAGGAAGAAACGATTATCAGACACAAGGAATTGCATATAGCCTGGACAATGGAAGGACGTGGAAGAAATATGAAAACAATCCCGTGATTCAAAATCCGGGTATAAAAGATTTTCGTGATCCGAAAGTTTCATGGCACGAGCCTTCTAAAAAGTGGTTGATGATATTGGCTGTGCTTGATCATGTTGAATTGTACAACTCGTCCGATCTCAAAGCGTGGACGAAACTAAGCGAATTTGGAAAGGACTACGGCGCCCATGGCGGTGTGTGGGAATGTCCTGACCTGTTCCCATTGACAATCGAGGGTGAAACAAAGCAGAAGTGGGTAATGCTGGTAAGCATTAATCCTGGTGGCCCCAACGTTGGATCAGCAACACAATATTTTGTTGGCGATTTTGATGGTAAAAACTTTATATCGGACACCGACAGATCGCAAATAAAATGGATCGACTGGGGCCAGGATAATTATGCTGGAGTTACGTATTTTAATGCGCCTGACAACCGGACTATTTTTATCGGCTGGATGAACAACTGGGCTTATGGGCAAATTCTTCCTACAAAAAAATGGAGAGGCGCTACCACCTTAGCAAGAGATCTGAGTCTTGTAAATATCAACGGAAATCTTTTTGTTAAGTCCAGGCTGGTGCCTGAACTTTTGGAATACGCTTCCGAAACGGTAACACTATCAAACCTTAAAGTTTCCGACTCTCTTGATCTGACACCCCAAATAAAATTTCCGCTGGGAACATCGATTATCAAAGGCGTTACGGAATCAAAGGATTTTGTAATTGAATTGTCTAATGCTAAAAATCAAAAAATAAAAGCTGGATACGATTCAAAGAGCAATCAATATTTTGTTGACAGGTCGAATTCCGGTAATACTGCATTTTCAAAAGACTTCCATGGCGTAGTTCGGGCAGACCGCTATGGAAATAGCAAGGCAATCAGTTTTACTATAGTCGTTGATATTTCCTGTGTTGAGGTCTATTTTGATGATGGACTTACCGTAATGACAAATCTTTTCTTTGCTGATCAACCTATGGATGCGCTAAGGTTCAATGCACCTTCCGGAGAAATCATCGTTGAAAATCTTGAGGTAAAAAAATTGTCGTCCATCTGGACGAAAGAAAGTTTATAACATTCAAAATAAAGTAACGATGAAAGTGCTGGCTTTTGGGGAAATTTTATGGGACATCATTGAAGGTAGGGAACATCTTGGCGGAGCTGCTTTTAATTTTGCAGCGCATATGGCGCAATGTGGAAATAGCGCTCACATTATTTCGAGAGTAGGAAGAGACTCACTTGGCGACACGGCAATCAACGAAAGTATAGCATATGGAGTTGATGCCTCGTTCATTCAGCGGGACGATTCTTTTCCTACGGGAGTTGTTGATGTAACGTTAACCGAGGGCCAGCCCCAGTATGTGATCAGGCCAGACGCAGCGTTCGATTATATTTCAGCCGATCCTATTTTGCCTCGTTTAGAAGTAAAGTACGTTGATGTTTTTTATTTTGGTTCACTGGCTCAGCGAAACGTTATATCAGAGCAAGCACTTTATCGGATCCTGTCAGGGAACAATTTCAAGCATATTTTTTATGATGTAAATTTGCGCAAGTCATGTTATTCCGAAAAGATTATAAGAAATTCTTTAGCCGCCTGTACTATTTTAAAACTGAACAAGGAGGAAGTGAGGACGGTTTCTCAATTGATTACAGGTTACCAATTATCCGAAGATGCGTTTTGCCGATGGGTAAAGTCACTCTATCCAACCATCAGGCTTATCATTATTACAGCCTCTGAAAGTGGATGTTTCATTTACGAATCTGATCTGCTGTACGTACCCGGTACACCGGTCACGGTTTGTGACGCAGTAGGTTCCGGTGATGCTTTTAGTGCATCATTCATGCACATGTATGCTGCCAGTGGCGATGCCGTTATGGCGGCAAGAGCTGCCAATCAGGTTGGCGCGTTTGTGACTACGCAAGCAGGTGCTATACCAAAATATTCACCCAAAATAGCGAGCATTCTGGAAACAAATAGCAAATTAGGTCTGTCTATAAAGTTAGGTTCACGCTAAGTCCGCAAAGAAAAGCACGCAAAGACCGCAGAAAATATTTTTGCGCCTTTGCGTGAAATATTTTAACATCCCACTTTATAGATGAACTTTAATTGATGACGTCGTTGCGTCTATCCTGCTCTAACCTGCTTCCTATCCTGCACTAGCCTGCTTTATTGATCATTCCTCCTTCAACTTTATTACGGTAGTCAACCCCTATTCTACCACTAGGATCAACATTGATCCCTTTTTACCTATGAAGACATCATTGTCGCATCGATGTTGAAAGTAGATTAGCGTGTTGAATTTTTTTCAGATTGAAAATCGTAAATTAGAGAAAAGAATCACTGATATAATTTTCCTTTTAATTATGCCAGCAATTGGCATAATTACATGGCATTCAACAGAAGATCATTTTAAATACATCAATTGTGACTACAAGAAGAAATTTTATTAAAACCACGTTCATCAGTGGAGCATCCATGGCGGCCGTATCTGCTTCGGGGTTTACAATTATAAAACCGAAGCCCCGGCTCGGAGAGGAGATCATCGGTCATGGTGATTTCCGGTACCGTGTACACAAGGAATGGGGAAATCTTGACCGAACAAAAACACCCGTAAAAAACTGTCACGAAATGGTGATGGACTCGAAGGGACGTCTGATCATGGTTACGGACGAAACGCGAAATAATATCATTATATACGATAAGTCCGGTAAATTAATAAAATCGTGGGGCACTGGATTTCCAGGTGGTCATGGACTCACTTTAGCCAAAGAAGGCGGCGAAGATTTTCTATTTATCTGCGATACAACATTGAGTACTGTAACGAAAACTAACGTTGATGGCAAAACAATACTTCAGCTGGACTCCCCGGAGAAGCTCGGCATTTACACGAAGGAGATGCCTTATAAGCCTACAGAATCGACCGTTGCACCCAATGGCGATATTTATGTAGCAGATGGATATGGTTCGCAGTTTGTCATCCAGTACAATAGTAAAGGAGAATACATCCGGCATTGGGGCGGTAAAGGTGAAAAGGATGATCAGTTTGATACCGTGCATGGTGTTGCGATTGATTTACGGGATAAAAATAATCCTACTATACTCTGTACATCCAGGGTACACAATTCATTCAAAAGGTTTTCGTTGGATGGAAAATACCTCGCCACAATTTTTCTTCCGGGAGCGTTCGTTTGCCGTCCGGTACTTGATGGAGACAATCTCTATGCAGGCGTTTGCTGGTCGAGGTTGCGGTATTTAAATCAAACTCCGAATTCAGGATTTGTTACTATTTTGGATAAAAACAATCGGGTTGTATCCAACCCTGGCGGTACTGCGCCAAGGTATATTAAAGATGAGTTACAACTGATGGTACAGGAAACTCCTTTGTTTAAGCACTGTCATGATGTGTGTGTGGATGAGGATAAAAATATTTATGTCTGTCAATGGAATGCAGATCAGGCTTATCCAACGAAGTTGGAAAGGGTGTAATGGTATCAAATGATGAAAGCATGACCAATGTATTGTTGAGGAAATTATATTCTGTTTTTCCGTTAAATCTTTTGTTGTCATGAGTGCGCTGACAGATTTTTGGCTGTGGCAATTTTTGGGCCGCCTGCATCCGCTGGTAGTTCACTTCCCCATTGGACTATTGGTTATGGCCATGGTACTGGAATTCTTTACTTTAAAGAAAAAAAATCAGGAATTACGCTCTGCCATAAATATTCTTTTGATCATTGGCGCCCTGAGCGCTGTTGCTGCAGTCATATTTGGATTGCTGCTGAAAACCCAGGACCAATACAGCGGCAGCGCTCTTTCGATTCATCAATGGTCTGGAATTGCAACGACCATACTAGCTGCAATTGCGACGTTGCTTCACAGGACTATTGTCAAACATAATAAACAGCACCTTCTCAAAAGCTACCGGGCGGTACTCATTTTTACCGTTGTGGGCGTCACGGTTGCCGGTCATTATGGTGCATCCCTTACCCATGGCGCTGATTTTTTAACCAGCGCATTACCAGGGAACGATGAGTTTCGGAATTCCAATTTTGATGTTACACAATTCAGCAGCGATGGGGCGCCACCGGTACTGAATGTAAAGCAAGTTGCTGATCTTAATCTGGAGGTGAGGTCAATCTTTGCTCATAACTGTTATAAGTGTCACAGCTCGGAGAAAATGAAAGGCGAGCTCCGTCTGGATAAAAAAGTATTTGTCATGAAGGGGGGTGAATCAGGGGATGTGATTAGCGCTGGTCATCCGGAAAAAAGTGAAATGATCCGAAGGTTACTACTACCGAGGGACGATGAAGAATCGATGCCGCCAAAAGGTAAGACATTAAGCGAAAAAGAAATTGCCACCTTGCAATTGTGGATTAAAATGGGAGCGCCCTGGCCTGAAAATGCTGACGAAAAAAGTGTTTACCGGGTTGCTGAGCTTGCACCTCGAATACCTGCCTTGCCTAAAGGACAGTCAGGTTTAGAGAATCCAATTGATCGATTTGTCAATGCTTATTTTGAAAAGAAAAAGATCACCTGGCCTGCGGTGGTAGCTGATAGAATCTATATCAGAAGAGTCTATCTGGATATCATCGGATTGTTACCACCTCCCGAAAAAGTAGACGCCTTTGTAGAAGATAGTGACCCCAACAAACGGATCGCTTTAGTGGAAGAATTGCTGCATCGAAATGATGATTATGCACAACATTGGCTGACCTTCTGGAACGATGCGCTGCGAAATGATTACACCGGAACCGGGTACATCACCAAAGGTAGGTTTTCAATTACTAATTGGCTATACGAATCTCTTAAAACGAATAAGCGTTACGATGTTTTCGTACGACAGCTAATTAGCCCGGATACAAGCTCCGCAGGCTTTATCAGAGGGATCGCATGGCGTGGTACTGTCAACGCCAGTCAACGCGTCGAAATGCAGGCTGCGCAAAATGTATCACAAGTGTTCTTGGGATTAAACCTGAAATGCGCCTCGTGTCATGATAGTTTTGTCAGCGATTGGAAGCTCAAAGAAGCTTATGCTTTTGCCAATATATTTTCAGATTCTGCACTTGAAATCAACCGATGTGACGTACCCACGGGGAAAATGGCAGGAACGGGCATTATTTTCACCGAGTTAGGAACGATTGATAGTACCGTTACCGTTGATGAAAAGCTAAAACAATTGGCCAACTATCTTACTGCCCCAAAAAATGGCAGACTTTATCGAACCATTGTAAATAGAATATGGTCTCGACTAATGGGTAGGGGAATCGTTGCACCGGTAGACCTCATGGACAATGTGCCCTGGAACCAGGATTTACTGGATTGGCTCGCATCTGATTTCGTGGAAAATGAGAGCGACCTTAAAAAATTGATTTTTACAATTATTACTTCAAAGACATATCAACTCCCATCGGTAGAAATAAAAGATGAACAGGCGCTTCTTGCAGAAGACTATACTTTTAAAGGAATGCACCGCCGTAGGTTATCGGCCGAGCAATTTGCCGATGCTGTCAGTTCTATTGTCCACCCCGTTTATCACGATACTTTTAACGTATTTAATCGTTTTAAAAGTTCGAAGACAGTTAAACCCGCTCATACCTACGTAAGGGCTTCATTGGTAAAAAATGATGGATTCTTAACAGCGTTAGGCAGGCCCAACCGCGAGAACGTTTTAACAGAAAGGGGATCGCAGGGTAATCTGTTGGAGGCATTGGAACTGACCAATGGCATTCAGTTTAACACCGCATTGCAATCAGGTGCTAAAACATGGAAGGAAAGGTGCAAGACCGGTCAGGAAATTATTCATTCGGTTTATAAGAAAGCATTAGGCCGAGAACCTGATACGAACGAAATGAGTGTTGCTTTAAAAATGCTTGGCCCATCGCCAGGGGACGATGAAGTGGAAGATTTCCTGTGGGCAGTGATGCTCTTACCTGAATTTCAATTGATCTATTAGTCGATAGTAGTTTGATCACGTCTGACAAAGACATAGGATATGAATAGAAACTGGAACCGGAGAGAATTTTTACAAAAAGCCAGTGCTGCTACGATGGCTGCTTTGGCGATGGGAGCGCCGACCGCAAGCATTTTAAGTTCTTGCAGCAAAAACAAAATTAAATCAAAAGCCGATACCATCATCCTTCTGTGGATGGCAGGAGGAATGGCCCATACAGATACTTTTGATCCAAAAAAATATACGCCATTCTCAAAGGGGATGCAAGCCAATAGTGTTCTGAGCACTTTTAAATCAGTACCCACAGCGTTAGACGGAATCCATTTTTCCGAAGGCCTTGAAGGGATAGGGAGCGTTATGAACCTGGGCACCATCATCCGTTCCTACGTTGCTGCTGACCTTGGGCATATTTTACATTCGAGACATCAATATCATTGGCATACTTGTTATGAACCTCCTCAAACGGTAGCTGCTCCCCACATGGGGTCATGGATTGCCAAAGAATTAGGTCCTAAAAATCCGGTAATCCCGGCATTTATTGATATCGGTCAACGATTTACTGTTGGAGAAGCCGAGGAATTGAAAGCCTTTCATACCGCAGGTTTTTTAGGAAACGAATTTGGTCCGTTCTTTATTCCGGATCCCACTACAGGCCTGGAGAGTGTCAAGCCCCCGGTAGGTATGAGCTATTCACGCTTTGAAAAACGAAACCAACTTTATAACGAGCTTATAAATAAAAGTCCCTTTGATGAGCACGGAAGTGATTATCAAAAAGAATCGCTGAAACGTTCGATGGAACAAGCTTACAGATTGCTGAATTCTCCGGAAGCAAAAGCTTTTGATCTAAGTACGGAGCCAAAAGAAAGCTATAATAAATACAACACCGGACGATTTGGATTAGGTTGCCTTCTTGCCAAGAGACTTACAGAAAAAGGGGCAAGATTCATCAGTGTAACAACAGAGTATGAGCCATTCAAGGGTTGGGACACGCACGAAAATGGATATACGCGGTTGATAGAAATGAAAAAACAAATTGATGGTCCCGTGTCTCAGTTGATCAAAGACCTGAAACAAACCGGACATCTTGATAGAACCTTGGTTATCTTAGCCAGCGAATTCAGCCGCGATATGATGTTGGAGGGTCGACCCGGAGCAACTGTCAAGGAGCAGGTGAAACAGCCCGATGTTATTCAGAAACTCGAACACTATGGTATGCATCGCCATTTCACCGATGGATGTTCCATATTAATGTTTGGTGGCGGTATTAAACAAGGCTTTGTTTACGGAAAAACATCCGATGAACGCCCCTGCAAAACCATAGAAAAGCCGATTAAAATTGATCGTATACACCAGACGTTGTATCACGCGTTGGGCATTCCGGAAGACACCAATTATGTGGTTGAAAAAAGACCGTTTTATACAACTCCTGATGGTAAGGGGGTGGGTGAAATGGAACTGTTTGCTTAGTACAGATGAAGTTGGCGATGCGAAAGTATTGCGCATTATTAAGATCACTTCCATGGTGCCCTACACGCCGTTGTTGGTGTTGTGTGATGGTGAGAGGGAAGGTCACCAACAACCCTACGAAAGTGGATATCAGGTGTTCGAAGGACACCTATATTTTCAGTGTAGAAAGCAAATAAAAAATAATTATCCATCACAAGGACCCGGGAATTTTCAGCATCAACGGATTTAAAGAATTGTAAGCTTTGCATTACTTTATCTTACGTGTTGTGATTTTCGAAATGAGCAATAAAAATCCGGTTATCCGAGTGTGTAGGGTTGTTGGTGAAACACCCCGCAAGCTCTCGCACAACACCACCAACGGCGTACGCGTAGGTATTTAACTGAACACCAACAAGGGAAGACGGTCGCACCGCCTTTTTTTATTCTAGTATACTTTTTAAATTAAACCGAAAAGCGGGAGTAGCTCAGTTGGTAGAGCATCAGCGTCCCAAGCTGAGGGTCGCGGGTTCGAGTCTCGTTTCCCGATCGTTGACTGTCAGTGTGTTATGGCGAAATCTAATTGTGGTATGCAAGCGACTTTAATACATTTTTAATACAAAGGTCGAATTAGAATCAAGGGTTGACGTTGGAACAGCTATGCAAATATGATATACATCAAACCTGTCTTAGAAAAAAAGGATAAAAGAAAGCAGACCTTTGGAGTAACTCAAACTATTGATTATAAAATAACGGATCACATAACAGGTCATATCTTTCCAAAGAAGATATTGGTCACGGAGAATTTTACTGAAGTTGCATCAGATGGCTGGATCTATGGAAAATCGCAGGGCAATATAAGCGATGATATAATCTCACATGTTTTAGAATATTCCGACTTGATAGCAAAGGGATGCCAAATAGCAGAAGCTCTGAATCAAAAGTTGTTGAATTTTTTAATCGCCTATGGCAAAAGCGATTCGAAAGCGGATTTATTGATTTGTGATTTCATGACCCTTCGCGACAAGCTTAGTGTCATTATAAAAGGTGATAGCAAATTTCATAACATAGAGCGATTGCAGACGGGTAGCCTACGAAGAACTTTCCGAAAGCTATTTGCCGAATTTATTGAAGACAGAAATATCTATACCCATGGGGAAATTCTATATCGTATTAATGATAAAGCTATACTCATGAGATACATTAATAAAAAAGAAAAAGATTTTTCGATGTGTTTAATAACTAAGGAATGTATTTATTCTTTTTATGCTCTTTACGATTATCTCAATAGAACCTTGAACGAAATGAGAGAAAGATTAAAGAATTAAACGGTGACGGGTCGCGTAAAGAACAAGATATGAAGAATGACACGTATTTAATGGCAGATTTTTCCTTAGAAGATTTTGTCAAAATTTCAACTTTTCCTCATCCGAGTCAAAAGTCAATAATGCCTGTTGTCGCGATAAAAGGAGATACACTTAAGCCGTTAGGTACTTGTTTCGCGATTTCAAATCATGGTCTAGTTCTAACCGCAAGACATGTAATTGATGAAGTTATAAAATGGGGT
>CAZAHL010000261.1:0-10730 GCA_964484845.1 uncultured Chryseolinea sp.
AATGGCAAAGCCTAAGACTATAACAACAATCATAAAGACCACGCTATAAAATAAGTGCGGAGCATCAAAAGTACCTTTACCAAAAAGTGCATATCGATATAACTCCATGAGTGAAGTCAAAGGGTTTAGATTTATAATCCATTGGTATGATTTATTCTTAAGAAAGGAAAGGGGATACGCGACGGGGGTTGCGTACATTCCTAATTGCACCGTAAAGTTTAACAGGACCCAAAAATCCCGATACTTAGTTGTAAGCGATGATACAATTATTCCCATGCCTAATCCAATGCCCCCTACCGTTACTAAGATTAAAGGTAAAAGGAGCCAGTTTACTGTCAAACTGATTGGGTGGCCATGGAAATGGAACCAAACCATCATAACAAGGAGCAAAAAAAATTGAATTCCAAATCGAACTAAATTGGAAACCATCACGGATATAGGCAACACCATTCGAGGGAAATATACTTTACCAAAAATACCCGCATTCGCAACAAAGGTATTTGATGTATTAATAAGGCAAACGGAAAAATAATTCCAAAGCGTGATACCAGACATATAGAACAATGTAGGATTAATTCCGTCAGTGGGAATACTAGCAATCCTGCTGAAAATAAGCAGAAAAATAAAAGTTGTTAAAGCAGGCTGTATAATATGCCAGATCGGACCAAGGATTGTTTGTTTGTACTGAGCCACAAAATCCCTTCTAACAAATAACCACATGAGGTCTCTGTAGTTCCACAAGTCCTTCAGTGGAAAAGAAAACAAACTTTTCCTGGGAGTAAGCACTAAATCCCAATCTTCTTCATTCTGTTTTTTTTTATCTTGGTTTTTCATGAACTATAGTCCCAGCTGATTAATCAAAAGGCATTTATTCGGTATAATATCCATTGCCTTCAGCTTTTCTTGTAGCATCATAGCGATAACCATAACCATAACCATAACCGTAACCATACCCATAACCATAACCGTAACCATAGCCAAGTCCTGATTTTCTTAAATCGTTGAAAAGTATACTGATGTTTGTGAGTTTACCGATTTGATAAAAATCCTCTAATGATTGCAAGACCATTTTAGGAGTAAAATCTTGTCGGATAACATACAATGTATGATCAGCATATTTTGAAAGTACAAATCCATCCGCAACAAATGACAAGGGGGGGGTATCAATTACTATAAAATCAAACTTTAAACGAAGGTCCCTTATCAAATCTTCCATAATTGGTCGAATCAATAACTCACTCGGGTTAGGTGGCATAGGACCTCCAGAGATAAGAAAAAGATTTTCAATTTTACTAGATTGTATAATATCTTCCTGCTTAACCATTTTAGACAAATATTGACTAAGCCCCACCTCGTTGCTTAATCCTAAGTCATCAAATAATTTCGGTCGTCGTAAATCTGCGCCAATGATTAATGTTTTTTTTCCGGCCATAGCTAAGACCGATGCTAGATTCAAAGTGGTGAAAGATTTCCCTTCTCCAGGTATAGATGAAGTAACCATGAAAACTAAGTTGTTTCTATTGGCAGTGAAGTAATTTAGATTGGACCTTAAGGCACGAAAGGACTCAGCCATTGAAGATTTAGGTTTACCATGCACCACAAGTTGGCCATCTGACCCATTATGTCCAATGCCGCCAATTACAGGTACCGATGTAATTCGCTCTATGTCCTCCCTTGATTGAATACGAGTATCCAAAAGTTCCAGGATAATAAAAATTAGCAGCGGAATAAACAGTCCAACAACGGAAGCGATAATATAATTTTGCCCAACCTTTGGAGAAATAGCACCACCAGCCATTGGGGGATTGACAACCATGATATCGGAAGTAGTTGACGCCCTTGATA
The DNA here is from genome assembly GCA_964484845.1 of uncultured Chryseolinea sp. Taxonomy (GTDB): domain Bacteria; phylum Bacteroidota; class Bacteroidia; order Cytophagales; family Cyclobacteriaceae; genus Chryseolinea. The sequence goes on from CAZAHL010000261.1 coordinate 1,846, forward strand.
AACCAGCTTCAGTTCGTTTTTGTAACAAAAAAACGAACAAGTTTTCTTTAAGCGAATAGTTACGTCTGATTTCTACCAATTCACGCTGTGTGCTCGGAAGTTTCTTCAGTTCCCCTTCGACTAATCTAATTTGATCGTTAATAAAGGAAATATTGATCCTTTGAGTATATCGACTGTTTTCAATCGTCTTTAGGATATCATTTTTGATGAAATCAATTTTTTTAAGAGATGCTTGAAGCATCGGATTATCCTCTAAGCGATCCACTCCTCTATTAGCATTACTTCGATAAAGCTTTACCCGAGTTTGTTCACTAATAAGTGAATTAACCAGATTTGCAACCACATTATCGGTGATGCCAACACTTGTCGGGGTGAAAATTCCATCATATTGATCATTTTTTAAAAGTTCGGTGATATACTTAAAATAATTATCCAGAAGCTTGTATTCAAATTTCTGAGTTTCAAATCCTTGAATTTGTTGATATAACCGGTTTGTCTCTTCTTCCAGAGTTGTGATAGTGTTACGATATTTAAAGTCCTCAACTTGGTCTTCATATACTTTTAAGGAATCACCAATTATCACCAATTGCTCATCAAGAAATCGGATGGCCATGGTTGCCACTCGATTCTTTTTTTCAACGTCATAAAATTGATACCGCTCAATGAACTTGTTTAAAAAATCAATTTCCTTTCTAGCAATAGGCCCAGTAATCTCTAAATCAACCACCGAAGCTCCGGCCAATGACCAATTAGCTTTCAATCTTGATGAATAAATCTTAGCAAGGGTCAATGGATCATTAAATCTAACAATGAAAGTTTGACCAGTGAATTGAGCCACCGATCCAAATTTTTTGATTAACAACCGAAAACCATTTACTTGAAGCGTATCATTAAACAACAATGACGAGAATTCTTTACCCCCCACTTCTTCATCTTGAGAGACATACTGAAGAGAAAATGTTTCTTCATTTTGGATTTTAAAATACATTGATTTTCCAACGGGTTTCTGTGCACTTGGAAGAACATGAAATTGTATCGGAAAATCAGGATTGTAGTATTCGGTTGTTTGTATTTCTCCTTCTCTATATAAAGAAATTTCAAATCCTAAACTATCCATGACCTCCTGAAGCAACGGATAAGACTTCATTATATAAAGCTCATTTAAAAAATTTCGATGAGGACTAATGATTGGATTTTCATAGAGAAACTTGGCACCAGCGTTTTCATCACTCTCTTTAATAATGATCGAAGCTTTAACGGGATAGATTCGAGGTGAATATCGGTTAACTAAATATACAACGGTCAAAGAAATAATAATAGATATGATAATTAAATACCAGAACCGTAATATTCGGTCAACAACTCTCTTAAAATTCAGTTGAATGTTGCTCGCATTTTCTTTTACTGATGCGACATCCTGTATCTCTGGAATATTTACTGTTGATTTCAATTACCGTGTGGACAAAGTGTATATTAATAAAGCAAAAGAAAGGGTTGAGGTTATAATGCCCAAGTTACCAGTAAAATATCGCCTGAAGGTTCGCTGCTTTAAAGCAGGAACTATAAGAACATCGTTCTGTTGAACATAATAAAAGGATGATTCTAAATATTCCTCTTTTAGTAAATCAACATAAAATATTTCAACATTATTTCCATTTTGCCTAATTACCTTAACATTACTGCGATCGGCTAATTCTGACAGGCCACCCGCCTGACCGATAGCTTCCATCATGTTTAGTCTGGTAGTAGCAGAAGTAACTGTTTTCTCTCCATTCACTTCACCTAGCACCGTAAAACGAAAATTCAACATGCGAACTCTCACTATGACATCGGGGATATACTTTTCTGCCACAGCTTGAATCGTATCCTGTGCTTGAAAAATCGTTAGTCCCGCTAGTTTGATTTTCCCCAAAACTGCAAATTCAATTTCACCTTCAATATTCACCACAATGCCCGTTGCAGCTGCACTTGAACTAACATTTCCTCCCCCGCTTGCCCTGGAACCTGTTGTAAGTCTAGAAAGAAAATCAAACGAATCGTTTTCATCACTCAACGTTTCAAAACTTACACTTAATATATCAAGTGGCTGAATGCGATACTCAACAACATTCAGTTTATGAGACCGGAGAATCGTGTCCTTCAGAATATGCTTCCTTTCTTTTAACTCATCTTGATGTTGCAAATACATCAACTTTTTGCTGGGTACGCAAGCGCTAAAAATCACTATAGAAACCCCAAAAAGCAGCCAAATACGGATCATTACTAAGTTTTTCATTATCAAAGAGGGGGCAAATATACAGTAAGTCTCGGGAATTTCCTCCAATAAAACTTCGACACCACTTATTGAGATTGTATTGTGTCAATCTCGCTTGATTTCCACATTAAGATAATTTCCTATTTGTAGCCGTTAAAGTAAAGTTTATTGATCCGGTCAACCAATAGCGCCTTCGCTAATCCATCGAATCGGGGCAGAAATGACTCAAAGTCTCTCTAAGTAACGATGCTTAATCACAATTACTAAATATCTGAGTGCAATGGATGCAAATGTTTTTTTAAATCCGATGCTAATTGCACCGAAAATAATTCGGCTCCTTGTCGATTCAAGTGTTGAGAATTATAGAAATAATGTTTGCTTCCGCAAATTTTATCACCTGAATAGTCAAAGAACGGAATACCATGTGATTTAGATAATTTCTGATACATTGCAATAATCTCGTGTCTGTTTTTAATTAATTTTTGTCCTTCAACATACTCAGGCGTGTAAACCAAAATAACCTTGATTCCTTTTTGCTTGCACTCACGCAGATACGATTCAAAGGCGCTAATTAATTTCTGATCCATCGGTACTGTCCATCCGTTCGGACGATTCATCTTAGCACGTTCAAAACTATTATCCCATTTTTTATCTTTTGCCTTAAACCCTTTATATTTTTCTGACTTAAAATGTTTCACATCGAAAAATTCTAAGAAACCAATTGCGATATGTCTGTAGTTAAACAAATATTTTGTAAAAGGGTTAAAAAAATCAATTGTTGAAAAACCTTGATGATTCTTTATTCCCTCGCGTATAATCGAATCGTGTAAGTAAGGTGCAAATTGCTCAGGCATGAATAACTCATTATCTGGACTTAGCGTGAAAAGGTCTATACAATAAATTATAGTGGCCGGCCTTGTGTTGTATTTTTCGTAAAATTTATGCCTAACATATTGAGTTTGGAAATTGTGGCCGTCCAATCCTAAATTGTAGGAATTTAAATGTAGTGTAGAATCTAAAATAAAAGGAGACACATGCACCCATGCACGCGAACTTCCGGCAATAATCATATCTGCATTGATGATTCCCTTATAAATATCATTCCACTCAGAAAAATTATCGACCTCACTTTTTCGTAGACCTGAATCGGTAATATGTCCCAACAAGCATAAAATTGCCGTGAGGATACACCCAAAAATAATAGTTTGCTTCAAAAAGTTTAGCATACCTAAAATTGAAAATAAATAAAATCTTGCTGATCAGTCCCAAAACAAAAAATAGCCACAATTATTGATATATATACAAACCACCTAACATTTTTTGACCTTATACAATCAAGTTGTAAAGCGTGCTGTTTATCTCGCTGAAACCACTCTGTCCCCATCATTAGTAATATAAATGGAATAACAAACGCTCCTCGTTCAGGGCTAGCAAACAACGTCGTTGAGAAAATTTTCGAGATATATGAAACTGCATGTTCAATGCTTTCTGCTCTAAAAAAAATCCATGCAAATGTTGTTAAAATAAAAGTAGTAGCAATTTGGATTAACTCTCGGAAATTCGGAAATACTTTCCGGTCGCTTACAATATCAAGGTGTTTACGATTATTTCGTGTTAATAATAATGGTAAAAAGTATAAAGCGTTAATAAATCCCCAAGCAATGAAAGTCCAGTTTGCCCCATGCCAAAGTCCACTTAATAAAAAGACGATAAACGTATTACTGATGACTCTCAATGGTGGGCCTTTGCTCCCACCGAGGGGAATATAAACATAATCGCGAAACCAGGTGGTGAGCGAAATATGCCAGCGCCTCCAGAATTCAGCGATATCTCTTGAAAAATAAGGAAAAGCAAAATTTCGAATAAGCTCAAAACCTATTAATCGTGCAATACCAAGAGCTATATCGGAATAACCCGAGAAGTCCGCATAGATTTGAAAGGAAAACAAAATTGCCCCTAATACCAGTGTGCTGCCATTGGACTCATCATAGTTCTGAAAAATTTTGTTTACATGAATAGCACAATTATCGGCAATAACAATTTTCTTAAATAGTCCCCACAAAATTTGACGAAGACCATCGACGGCTCGGTCGTAATCAAATTTCCTGGGTCGTTGCACCTGGGGAAGTAGATGAGTCGCACGTTCGATGGGGCCAGCCACGAGCAGTGGAAAGAAGCTAACAAACACGGAATAGTCAATAAAATTTGTTGTCGGCGAGATTTTCTTATTGTAAATATCTAGCACATATGAAAGACCATGGAACGTATAGAATGAAATGCCAACTGGTAAAATTACGCTAAGAGTCCAAACGTTTGCCTGCACCCCAACCTGTGACAGGGCTTCAGCAAAAGACGAAATGAAAAAATTATAATATTTAAAAACAGCGAGGAATCCTAAATTAATGGAGATGCTTAACCATAACCAGAATTTTCTATTACGGTCACCTTCAGCATGATGAATTTTTATTCCCGTATAGTAATCTAATAACGTTGAAAAAATTAATAAGAACAAAAACCGGTAGTCCCACGTAGCGTAAAAAAAATAACTGGCGACAAGCAGTAACAAGTTTTGGAGCCTGAGATTTCTATTTGCAACAAACCAATAAAGGAGAAAGACAATTGGAAAGAACAGCGCAAAATTAAGGGAGTTAAAGAGCATGACGCTTTTCCAACAGTTAAGGTGTTCGCAGAGGTGTAAGCTTCATACGCTATTATTATTATTAAGTGAAGTTTTAAAATTAAGAGCAGGGATCGTCATAACCAAATAATGTTGGCAGTTGTGCAGCTTCCTTATTGCATTATCCGGCAAGTTTCCTTGGCTTAAAATGGATACATCGTATAACCAAGCCTCCACACATCCAAAATGAAAAAGCCTCGCTATAAACGAGGCTCTTTATTATTTTTTAAGTGCGTATCACTTCTTCCTACCTTGAGCGCTGAGTGCGACAACTCCAACCCAGCCTGAGACGGGCACAGTACTCGAACCCCAACACCTCAACACTCTATCACTCATGAAAATTATAAGTCCTAAACCCACCTTTCTTCAAATGGCTTTCTCCGCGCATGAGGTCAAGATCGGCATCTACCATTTCCTTAAGGAGTTTATTTACATCGTACTTAGGTTTCCATCCTAACTTTTCTTTTGATTTCGTTGGATCACCCAATAACAAATCAACTTCTGTTGGACGGAAATAGCGGGGATCGATGGCGATAACTTCATCGCCGGCTTTCAGGGCTGATCCACCTTCAACAACATCTCTGACTGAGTCAATGATACCGATTTCTTTTATGCCACTTCCTTTGAATACGAGGGTAGCGCCTACGTGATCAAAGCAACGGATTATAAATTCGCGCACAGAGGTAGTTTCCCCGGTAGCGATTACATAATCTTCAGGCTCTTTTTGCTGAAGGATCAAATACATCGCTTCGATATAGTCGCGTGCATGACCCCAATCGCGTTTTGAATCAATGTTACCCATGTAAACCTTTTGTTGCAACCCCAGCACCATACGGGCTACGGCGCGTGTTACTTTACGGGACACAAACGTTTCGCCACGCAACGGTGATTCGTGATTAAAAAGAATTCCATTACAAGCATACATGTTGTAAGCCTCACGGTAATTAACGGTGATCCAATAACCGTACATCTTTGCTACCGCATAGGGTGAGCGTGGATAGAACGGTGTCTTTTCAGATTGAGGTATCTCCTGCACTTTACCGTATAACTCAGACGTCGAAGCCTGGTAGATACGGGTCTTTTCTATAAGTCCCAGCAACCTCACGGCTTCCAGGATGCGCAATGTTCCAATAGCATCGGTGTTGGCAACGTATTCGGGCATTTCAAAGCTCACGCGAACGTGGCTCATAGCCCCCAGGTTATAAATTTCATCAGGCTGTATCTCTTGTATCAGGCGGATCAGGTTGGTAGAATCGGTAAGGTCACCATAATGCAACTTCATCCTGGCGCCTTTATCGTGTGGATCCTGATAAATATGATCGATCCGAGCGGTATTAAACAACGAAGAACGTCTTTTCAGACCGTGCACTTCATAGCCTTTTGCTAATAAGAACTCCGCAAGGTAAGCGCCATCCTGACCGGTAATGCCTGTGATAAATGCTTTTTTCATGTAAGGTAAAAATGGTTTAAGTTTTAGTTTATAAGTTTTGAGTTTCGAGTCTCGAGTTTAAGATAGCCAGGCTTTGAGCCAGGAACTTTAAACTTTAAACTCGCAACTTTAAACTACATAAGCCGATGTTTTATTTAAAAAATCCTGATAGGTGATAGCAATTCCCGCTTTCAGCGAGGTTTGATGACGGAAACCTAAACTATGTAACCGTTCTGAATCCATTAATTTTCTAGGTGTTCCATCAGGTTTGGTTTTATCAAATCCGATTTTGCCTTTGAATCCCACAACTTCGGCGATGATGTGCGCCAGTTCCAATATCGTCACTTCCTCTCCAGTTCCTACATTGATGATATCCGGCTTGTCATACTCCTTCATTAAAAAGAGACATGCAGCTCCTACGTCGTCGGCAAACATAAATTCACGCAACGGTGTTCCTGTGCCCCAAATGATAACTTCATCGCTATTGCTCTCTTTTGCTTCATGAAATCTGCGGATTAAGGCCGGAAGCACATGTGAATTCGTGGGATGATAGTTATCGCCAAATCCATATAAGTTGGTCGGCATCGCAGAAATGAATTTACGGCCGTGTTGTTTAAAATAAGCCTGGCAAAGTTTAATGCCCGCAATTTTAGCAATGGCATAAGCTTCGTTGCTGGATTCCAGATAACCGCTTAACAAGCTATCTTCACGAATAGGCTGAGCAGCAAACTTAGGGTAGATGCAGGATGATCCCAGGAATAAAAGTTTTTTGACATTGTACCGGTACGATGCCTCAATAACATTATTCTGAATCATTAGATTATCATACAGAAAATCTGCGGGATACGTATCGTTGGCCAGAATCCCTCCTACTTTAGCAGCGGCAAGAAAAACATACTCCGGTTGCTGCTCCTTGAAAAAAACGTCTACCGCAGCGGTATTCTTTAAATCCAGTTGTTCGTACGTGGCTACGCAAATATTTACATATCCTTCTTCCGTGAGTTTACGGTAAATAGCTGAACCTACCATTCCCCGGTGGCCAGCTACATAAATCTTTGCATTTTTATTCATCTTCTGTTGTCAAGACCGGAATTAATATCCGGTAGCTCATGAAATAACTATAATCCAGTTCATTTGGTTTAAAAAAACTTTAACTACAAGTCCTGGAGTCTCCACATTAAATAAGTTAAAGACCTACAAATATAGAAGGTTCCAGATTAACACAATAATGATAGAAATCTTTAACCATCCAAATTATTATCGCCAAGCGGCTTTTCGGTTGGAAATGCAAACGATTTCTTCCGATTTAAGGAAAAATTATTTGATTTTCAGCACATGTGGGCTTAGGTAGGAGTGTTTAATGGGGTGTGATCTGAAAGTGTCATTCTCGGCTTAAAAGTGAGTCGACTCGATGATGTTAGATCATACGTTAATGGTTCGGTTTGCTTGGGTAACAGATAGGCTTTCCACACTTCAAGGACGGCTGTTTCCGTAGGTAAAGATGAGTTGTTCTGAAGTGTGGTAGTGCTTAACGAAATAAGTTTCACCGCAGAGGCGCAAAGACGCTAAGGTGGCCCTCTCAGAATTTATCAGGATTTAAAAAACCTCTGTGCTACACCTTTGCGTCTTAGCGCCTCTGCGGTGAAATTGCATTTCTGCGCCCGCCGCGTCTCAACAAACCAAAAAATTTGGATTTAGAAGGTTCTCTTTATTATATAATAGCTCGGCTGCCGAACCTTGCTGAAGGACTTTCAAGCCGACGGCATTAACAATAGCCTGAGACGCAGCGGTGTCCCATTCCATCGTAGGCGCATATCGTGGGTATACATCCGCCGCACCTTCCGCTAACAACATAAATTTCAGACTGCTTCCGGAAGAAACCAAGGACGGGTGTTGAAGGGAATCTATAAAATGCTGAGTTTCTTCGTTCATGTGGGAACGGGAGGCCACTACACGCAAATCAGGTTGTTTTAAGTCGACTGGTCCCCGATAGGGTAATTTTATTTCGGTGCCTTTTCGTTTTAAAAAAGCCTGCTGGTCAGCTGAATAATACACGTCACCACTGACAGGTACTGCTACTACACCTAGCACAGGCTTGTTTTTGTGAATCAACGCTATATTGACGGTAAACTCTCCGTTGCGTTTTAAAAATTCTTTCGTACCATCTAATGGATCGACTATCCAGAAATATTCCCAGTCTTTTCGTTCTTCATAGGGAATAGTCTTGCCTTCTTCGCTTAGGATGGGAAGATGGGAGGAGTGTGAAGATTGGAAGATTGGAAGATTGGAAGATTGTAAAATTGCCGTGATGGCCAGGTGGGCTTTTTTATCGGCGAGGGTGAGTGGGGAGTTGTCGCCTTTTAGTTCGGCGCCGAAATTTCCGGAGTTGTATATTTCTATGATTTCCTGGCAGGCTTGTTCGGCGGCATGGATGGCGTTGGGGAGTAAAAATGATGTTTTCATAAGATTGAACCGCAAAGATTCTGTGTTAATAACCAAGGGATTTAATTTTTATTAATTTTGTT
>CAZAHL010000262.1:0-10703 GCA_964484845.1 uncultured Chryseolinea sp.
TTACCAAATGTTGAAACGGTCTTTTTGGAAGTTGAATGATGCAATTAATATTTTCATAATTTTTAAATAGGATAGGCGCTAAATTCCCCTTTACAAACAAATCAATTTTACATTGGGGGAAAGTTGTTGAAACTTCTTGCAAAAGGGGAGTGACAAGCAATAAATTTCCTAATCTATGATTTGGTCTGCAAATCAGAACTCTTTTAACATTAACTTTTTCATTGGAATTTGTTTGTTGATTATGAGAAGAGTTCCCTATGTTTTTAGTCAGGCCATGCATTAGAATTCTTCTAAAATTATTTAAGCGTTTTAAAAAATTCATACCTCAAAAACTTTCTCGGGACCAGAATAAAACAACATTCTGGAGCGATTCTGGATAGGAAATAGACCTGCTACTAAGAATTTTGATAAACCAGTCGTTCAGGATCTCAATTGCTTCCTCATGTGAGCATCGAAAACAGGTGCTCATGGAGTATGCATAGTATTGTCGGTATAGTCTGGCCTGACTACTTCTATCAACCCTCCGGCATGAATCGAGAAGTTTATATAATTCTTTATTTTCCATAGGTCGGCGAAGGTCTCCTGCAATAGCATCACGCAATACTTTTTGAAAAGGTTGGTTCGAAGAAATTTAAATTTTCTAACCCACCCATAGAGTTAAAAATTTAAAATGCCAGGTCACTTCCATATAAAGACAACCATTCGTGCAAAAATTAATATCGCACCTGAAATGATCTTTATCGTAACGGCCTCTTTTAAGAAGACAAATGATAAGACAAGGAGTATCCTCATTCGAGCGCAGCGTTTTATGAGCTTGGCGTAATCGGCGAAGTTGAGATTACTCGTTATAAGAATTTGTTTAAATAACAGAGGGGCTGAATGTGTATGCCTCGAGTGGGAGCAAATGGCGTATAGTCAAACGACATGTGTAATGAAAATGACTCCGTATTTTTTAATTTATTTACCTGCAATTTTTTGATCAAGTCGTCTTGAAAGAAGGGGAGATAAATTTCGCACAGTTTTGTCTATTTATACCCGATATGAAATTATTATTTCATAAATTAATTCTTGCGATATTTATACTATCGTCACGTAGCCCTAACGTATTGTTAATTTGTTTGATATGATAGGTTAATAATGTATGCTTTATTTCGTATTGTGAATAAAGGAATCATATCGGTATTTTTTATCGTGTTGAGCTTTCATCTCTCAGCACAGAATAAGACGAAGAATCTAATAATCGTCACGCTTGATGGACTGCGGTGGCAGGAGGTTTTTACTGGCGCGGATGCCAAACTTTTGTCACAGAAAAAATTTTCACAAGATCAAAAAGCAAAAGAGAAATTCTGGGCCGATTCTTTCAACGTCAGACGGGAAAAACTTATGCCCTTCCTGTGGAACACGATTGGAAAACAGGGGCAACTTTACGGAAACCGTTTATTAGGCAATAAGGTCAATTGTTCCAACCCCCATTGGTTTTCCTATCCCGGCTATAGTGAAATGCTTGTAGGCTTTGTTGACAAAAGGGTACGTTCTAATGATCCCATTGCTAACCCAAACACTACAATTCTGGATTATATTCAAGGCCAGGTTGGATTTGAGGGCAGAGTGGCAACATTTGCGACTTGGGATGTAATTGAAAAAATAGCGTCTAGAAAGCATCATGATTTTGAGGTAAATGCTGGAGACCAACAGGCCGATGGAAACATCTCCGAAGGAGAAGAACTGTTAAATGGCTTGCAAGAACTTTTGCCCAACCCCCATGGGGCCCGATACGATGCCTTTACATTTTATTATGCGTTTGAGTACCTCAAACGATCGTGCCCCCGTGTGATGTTTATTAGTTTTGATGAGACGGATGAACATGCTCATGGAGAGCGATATGATGAATATCTTAATGCAACGCACAAAACTGATAAGATGATAAGTAAACTTTGGAACTGGCTTCAATCTAAAGCGGACTATAAGGATCAAACTACCCTAATAATAACAACGGATCACGGTCGCGGTGCAGGGCGCATGTGGAAAGATCACGGGAGGTTAGCATTCGGATCAGGCCAAATTTGGTTTGCAGTAATTGGACCTGATACTCCAGCGTTTGGCGAAATGAGGGCTCATCAGCAGTATTACCAGAAACAAATTGCGTCCACAATGGCTACATTTTTAGGACTTAATTATACTAGCAGCCACAAACACGTGGCCCCCGCAGTTAAATCTATGATATCGCGTTTCCCACTTCAAGCTAATGATAAATTCGTGTCTAAGGAATAGCTATTTGGCAGAAGAGGTTCAGGCGATGATAGTAAACGAAGTCACCAATGCTACACTAAAACTTCTGGGTAATCTTTCAACACCAACAATGGCCCTGGTATGCTGGCCCTTATCGCCTAATACATTCAGAAATAAATCCGAAGCGCCGTCCGCAACGCGAGGACCTTCGTCCCAATCCTTATATACTTGGTAATAGATGTCTGCATGATTCAGTCCTACTAATCGGTCAAAGCCTACGAACTTATTGATTTGAAGGAGAACATTCGTCGCGGCCATTTTTGCTGCTTCATATCCGTCTTCTGTAGTCAGATCATTACCAAGTCTACCTATGTAGTAGAACTTGTCGTCCTTGATAGGTAGCTGGATGGCCACATAAGCTTGATTGCCTCTGATGTTTACGGCTACATACGAACCGCCAGGTTTTGGAATTTCACCGAAAGAAATTCCGAGTTTCTCCAGATTACGAATGATTATGTCGTTAGCCATGAGGTTACAGTCAATTACATATTAAAAGCTTAAAGGAAGGAAAAAAAATTAAACATTACTTTCCTTTAATCGCAAAGTTCCAGAAAATAAGTCTATCCATTATGCATGGATTATACGCATTGATTTTCGCGTGGAAGATCTCTTGCCTTACGAATTTTTTTTCTTCTGAGAGGATGCCCTCACGATTAGTTCTGTTTTAAGGATTCTTGTTTGGGGAACGGGAAACTCTGTAGCTGGGAGATTGATATAATGGAAAAGCAGGTCAACCGCAGTCCGGCCTATTTCATTCATAGGCTGGGCGAGTGTTGTCAACCCAGGCTCTATCAGTGCTGAAGTAGGTTCGTTGCTAAACCCGACTACGGCAAGATCGTCAGGAATTTTAATCCCTCTTTCTTTTGCTACGAGCAGGGTAGCAATGCCCGCAGGATCATTAACAGCAAATAGCCCATCGGGGGGCGTTTCAAGATTCAATAGATGATGCGCGCATTGAACCGCATTTTCATTTTTTAAATCAAAATGAACGATCAGGCTTTCATCGATCTCCATTCCATGATGCATCAGAGCCTCGCGATATCCCTTCAACCGATTTTGCGAGGTCTGCAATGTAAGTGGACCAGCGATATGGGCAATTCTTTTGCATCCGTTTTCAATTAGATGCACCACACCTTTATAAGCGCCTTCATAGTCATCGACAATTACTTTCGGTACACTCGTATCGGCGTTCACTCTGTTAAAATATACCACGGGAATTCCACCGCGTTCGAATTTTTTAAAATGATTGATATCCGGTGTTGAGCCTGTCAGTGAAGCCAATATTCCATCCACGCGGCTTGCCATCAATACGTTGGTGTTGGCGATTTCTGTTTCATACGACTCATTCGACTGGCAGATCAAGACATGGTATCCTGCAGGATTTGCAATTTCCTGAGCTCCGATGATTACATAAGGAAAGAAACTGTTAATGAATTCAGGCACTATAATACCGATGGTCATGCTTTTACTTTTTGCCAGACCATAGGCAAGAAGATTTGGCTGATACTCCAGTTTTTTGGCCACATCCAAGACGGCCTTTCGCGTAGCCTCATTGATGTCAGTATGTCCATGCAATGCTCTTGAAACGGTTGACTTCGATATCTGAAGTTCGCGCGCAATATCTGTAATGGTCGCAGGGTGCCTGCGGGCGAATTGAACTGTATTTTTTTCGATCTCCGGCACGGTAAAATAGTAGTCGCAGAGACTGCAACAATACCGTTGTTTTCCCCGGATGATCCCAGCTTTTGCAATGGCGCTGACTTCTCCGCACTTAATACACTTAACCATGAGGACTTTGACCTGATTTTTTCAAAAATTAATCATCCTTTAAGACTAATGCAAACCATTGAATGTAGTGGAAATGCATTTCTCAAAGGTATCGTGACCGGTTGCGAAAACGTTCCCGATAGTTTCTGAGAGCTACTTTCAATCGATTGTTATGCACTGTCAGAGGAAGCAGATACTTTTCAGCCACAAACTCAAGACTCTATGAAAAAAATTTCTACAAGAAAAGGACTTCACTTCTGGCTGTTTGTTTCAGCGTTCGTGTTTGCGGGAATTGCTCAAGTCCATGGGCAGCAATTCACCGTGAAAGGCAAAATCACAACCGAAACCAACGAAGCCCTGCCAGGCGTGAATGTCGTAGTGAAAAATACTACCCGCGGGGCGGTAACGGATGCCCAGGGAGAATTCGCCCTCGAAAATGTATCTGCCAATGATGTATTGGTTATCACCTTTATCGGATACACAACGGAGGAGGTAAAGGTTGGTAACCGGGATGTTATCACCGTTGCCATGACTCCGGACATCGAGACATTAAGTGAGGTAGTGGTAGTTGGTTACGGTACGCAGCGAAAGATTGAAACAACAGGTTCTATCGCATCGGTTAAAGCTGAAGAGATAACACAAACCCCTGTGACGAACCTTGCCCAAGGATTGCAGGCCCGCGTGGCAGGTGTACAAATTAGTCAGAACTCAGGCGCGCCCGGAGGAAATATCAGCGTTCGCGTTCGCGGTACAAACTCGATCAACGGAACTTCCGAACCTTTATACGTGGTGGATGGTATCCAGATCTCCAACGGGGGAGGTATCAATGATGTTAGTCCGCTGTCGACAATCAATCCCAATGACATTGAATCTGTGGAAATTTTAAAAGATGCATCGGCCACAGCCATTTATGGTGCACGGGGAGCTAATGGAGTAATACTCATTACAACGAAACGTGGAAAAAACGGAACGACACGCGTTGCGTATGAAAGTTACTATGGCATACAGAAGGTGAGTAAAAAGTTGGACGTGTTGAATGCTGCTGAATTTGCCCAGCTTGAAAATGAAGTATTCAAAACCCAGGTTTATGCTGATCCTGCGGCTGAAGGAGAAGGTGTTGACTGGCAAGCCCTGATCTTCAGAGAAGCGCCGATTCAAAATCATCAGCTTTCTGTCAATGGTGGAAATGATAAAACACAGCTGGCAATCTCAGCCAACTATTTTAATCAGGAAGGTATCATTATCAATTCAAATTTTTCACGCTATTCAGTGAGACTTAACCTGGATCATCGCATCAGTGACAAGGTAAAGATCGGTACAAGTATCATGGGTAGTTATAATATAAACAAAGGAATACGCACGGGCTCTACCGCCGTTGGCGATGGTGATGCGAGCACCATTCTCAACGGAGCCATAGGCGCTCCTCCGACGTTGAAACCTTATCGGGATGATGGCACCATCTTTCCTTTCGCAGAGCAGAGAGATGGGCGCTACCGGGAGGTAGCTAATCCACTGGGAATAGCATCTGTGAAAAATCAAACGAATATTAACCGCGTACTAGCGAATCTCTACGCGGAAGTAAATTTATTGAAAGGTCTGACTTATCGCGCGTCCTTTAATACCGATCTGCAGGGAAGCCTGAACAACTTTTACTCGCCCCGATTTATCATTGCAGCGAAAGACTTAAATGCGAACTCAGGCTCCGCGGCAAAAACAAATAGCTACAACACCGTGCTACTCCATGAAAGCATTGTGACATACACGAAAACTTTAGCAGAAGCTCATTCTCTGAAACTCACGGGAGTATTTGCTACACAGAGCAGTCTTTATAATTCAAATACAATGACAGGTAATGGGTTCCCCAATGACGCAACTACCAATGAAGCGCTCCAATTAGCCAATACAGTTTCCATTGGCAGTTCCAGGTACAAAGAACGTCTTGATTCTTACCTCGCCAGATTTAATTACGGTTATAAAGACAAATACTTTTTTGATATCACAGCACGAGCAGATGGTTCGAGCAAGTTTGGTGCGAATCATAAATACGGATTTTTTCCCGCCGCATCAGTTGGATGGAGGATCATTGAAGAGAATTTTATGAAAAATGTTTCTGTCATCAGCGATCTTAAGATCCGGGGAAGTTATGGCTTGACCGGAAATGCCGGAGCCATCAATACCTATAAATCGCTTTCCCTTCAAACGACAGGAAGTGACTACCAATTCAATCATGCGTTCCTAAAGGGAATAAGTCCCTCCGGAATTTCGAATCCCGACCTTCGCTGGGAGAAATCACTGCAAACCAATATTGGTCTTGACATCAGTCTGTTTAACAATGGACTTAACATGACGTTTGATATTTATAAAAAGGACACTAAAGACCTGCTGTATGACAAAACCCTTCCGCAGTCATCGGGCTATGGTGCCATCACGACAAATCTTGGCGGAATTGAAAACAAGGGTATTGAGATTTCGGCCAATGCAAGAATTCTCGATGGACCGCTCAAGTGGAATGTGACTGCAAACTTTACGGCCAACCGGAATAAAATTACGGATATCGACGGGGGGACAACTACTGAGAGGTACATAACCAACTACACCGCGTTGCAGGTAGGTAAACCGTTGGGAATTTTCAAAACGTTTATTTTTGATGGAATTTATCAGACCGGGGAAACCATTATTCCTGGAGCAGATGGCAGAATTGGAGGGCACAAAGTGCTTGATGTTGTTGCCGACGGAACTATTACTGCTGCCGATAAAGTGATCACCGGTAATCCAAACCCGGATTTTATTTGCGGCTTTTCCTCCAATCTTTCTTACCTGAATTTTGATCTCGCTCTGTTTGTCTCCGGGTCGTATGGTAATGACATTTACAATGTAAGCCGCGCAACATTTGAAGTCCCGCTAGGGCAACGAAACCTGTTACAAGGAATGGTGAATCGTTGGACACCGGATAACCCCAATAACGAATATGCAAGTCCGCTGCAAGGAAGCCGGCTGCCGATTACCAATCGTTTTGTTGAAGATGGTTCCTATCTGCGACTTAAGAATATAACATTAGGCTACCGTCTACCGCGGATCAAAGGCATCTACAGCGCACGGATTTATGTCAGTGCGAACAATCTTTTCACGGTGACCGAATACAACGGGTACGATCCTGAAGTGAATACATATGCAGGGTCCAATACAGCCATTGGAATTGATAACCTCGTGTATCCGGGGGCAAGGTCTTTTCTAGGTGGAATACAAATAACATTCTAAAATTGAATGCCATGAAAAAAGTTAATGCAACATTCATTTCCATTTCTATGAAAAAGAAAAATATATTTTTGATGGTGCTGACCGTTTTGTTCTTCACCACGTCATGTGAATTAGAGGAAGAAGTCTACTCTTCGATCTACACAGAAAATTTCTACAAGACAGCATCGGATGCGGAAGCAGCTATCACAGCTGCGTATGATCCGATTGCAGATATGTACGTTGGTCCAGCTGCAGTACTGGTGCCCGAATTCAGCGCTGATCAAACTTACCCGAGGGTAGCGGTGTCGAGAAATACATTGACCTTATTTTCGTATGATGCCGTGTATTCTGGCCAGGTCACCGCAGGGCGGACTTTTGAATCACCGCAGCAGATCTGGATATCTGCCTATGATGGCATCGAAAAAGCAAACTGGGTAATCGAGCGCGTGCCCGGTGCCTCCATGGAAGCAAACCGTAAAAAAGAGATCATTGGGGAAGCCTATTTCCTCCGTGCTTTTTATCATTGGATGGCTACTAAAAACTTTGGAGATGTCATCATCAAAACGAATGCGAGTACGGTCGAAGCGAATGCGTATGTTGACAAGAGCACCAAAGCGGATGTATACGCTCAGATCTACAAAGATCTGGATTCTGCAGTAGCGAAGCTTCCAAAACATTCTGCTACGCTGGTGAAAGGGAGGGCTTCCAAAGAAACTGCTCATGCACTTTATGCAAAAGCCGCGCTTTATAATGAAGATTGGGCCAGGTCGCTTATCAATGCACAAGAAGTTTTGAACAACTCTTACCTCACATTGATGACCAATGTGAAGGATGTTTATGATGTAACGAAGGAAGACGTAGCACGCGTGGAAAATATGTTTGCTTTCGAAGCAGAATCTTCTACTTCTGTTTCCGGATCCACGTATTCTCGCGCACACCAAATGGCTGGCCTATGTGGTCCTGCAGGAAGCGCGGGACTACACTACGCGCTTACTTCTTTTGGTTCCTACTTTGCGTATCAATCTTTTTACAATTCCTTCGATCCGATTGATAAAAGACGTCAATTGCTTGACACCACTTATGTCAATAGGAACGGACAGACTGTATCTCAGAAAAATATTACTCCGATCACTAAAAAAGCAGTACTGATCAAAAAATATCAGGATCCAGTATCGGCATCAGGAGCTACCATTAACATTCCCATTTTTCGCATCGCAGACGTTTATCTAATTGCAGCCGAAGCTGAGGCAAGATTGAATGGCCCAACACCCCTTGCTTATGAATACATTAAGAAAGTGAGGGATCGTGCTAGCCTGCCTGATCTGGCCGGCCTCACACAACAGGCGTTTATTGATGCGGTGCTGCAAGAGCGCGCATGGGAATTTTTTGGAGAAGGTGACCGGTGGTATGACCTCACCCGTACGGGTACATTTCTTTCCGTGATCCCAAATGCTGTGAATGATATCTATCCGGTTCGCGTACCGCTGGCGCGCAATAAATATTTTCCGATCCCGCAGGAGGAACTGAACGCTAATCCGGACCTTGTACAAAATGATCCATGGAAATAATTTGGTTTGGGTGTTACAGGACGGAGCGGTGCTATGATCGCTTTCGTTCTTGCAACACCGGTTGAATAAAATGTAAAAAAGTAAGTCCCGATGGGCTCAAAAGAATATACGACTTGATGAAAACAAAATCTTTGATACTGCTTTTTTGCTTGGGCGCGTTATACGCAACGGGGCAGGTTCCGACGAAACAAAAACTACACGGCGAATGGGTATTTGCACTTGACCCTATTAATGTGGGAGAAAAGGAAAATTGGTTTGCTCCTGATTTCCCCATCGACATATGGGACAAGGTCACTGTACCGCACTGCTTCTCGGTTGATCCCCGGTACCTGCGCTATACTGGAACCGCATGGTATCTCAGAAAATTTTCACTGCCCGCGCTTCCTAAGAATTATCGCGCCTTTATCCGTTTTGAAGCGGTGTACTATAAATCTTCGCTGTGGTTAAATGGAAAGAAGATCGGTGAACATGAAGGTGGCTACACGCCATTTGAATTTGATATCACCGATCAGTTATCAGGAGAGAACAGCCTCGCCCTGAAAGTCAACAATGCTTGGGACACAACAACGATACCGGGCGCAAAAACGAAAGTCCTCACCGAAAAAGCTAACAACTCACAGGTATTCCCCTGGATCAATTACGGAGGCATAAACCGTGAGGTGTATATCGTGATAAAGCCAGACGTATACATAGATCGACTGAAAATTGTAGCCGAACCCGATCTGCAAAAGAAGACGGCTGTTGTTGCCATTCAAGCTTTTATTACAAATAAATCAAGCCAACCTTTTAACGGAAATGTTACACCATCCCTGTATTTTGGAAAACGAAAGATCACAACACGTTTCAAATCCAAACCTATAACGATCGTGGCCAATGGGCAAGGCGTTGTTTTATTGGAAACACAGCTTAGTGCCGCCGATGTAAAACTCTGGAATCACGATGAGCCAAACCTTTACGAAGCACAGCTGGTCTTAGGTGCGGATACCATTCGTTCCACTTTTGGAATACGGAAAGTTGAAGTAAAAGGAACTAAGCTACTGTTGAACGGAGAGCAGATCAGGATGGGCGGAGGTAATCGCCCGCTCGACTATCCAAAACTAGGGTCCATGGATCCGGTAGCCGTGATGGAAAAAGACATGGAGCTTATGAAAAGTGGAGGCATGGAGCTTTCGCGGATCAATCATCATCCTGTATCATCACAGCTACTCGATTGGGCGGATCAACATGGTCTGCTCATCATATCCGAAGCTGGCAACTGGCAAATGACACCGAAGCAAATGGCAGATCCTGCGATGCGGAAAAATTTTGAGTCGCAGTTCCGTGAAATGATTGAACGCGATTGGAATCATCCATCCGTCGTTGCGTATAGCGTGGGCAATGAATATCAGTCACAGACACCCGAAGGTCAGGCGTGGACAAAAGACATGCGCGACTTCGCGAAAAAGCTTGATCCTTCAAGGCTCGTCACATTTGCCAGCATGATGGTGTGGCGTGACTTCATAAAAAAGCCAGAAGATGAAGCTTCTCAGTATGTGGACTTCATATGCGCCAATATGTATGGTGGATTTCAGAAACATATACAGCACATTCATGATCTGTATCCCGATAAGGCGGTTTACATCAGTGAATTTGGTGTTCGTGCCGATGCGAAAAGTGAAGAAGATCAGGTAAAGTATCTGAGGGATGCTGTAAAAGATTTTCGGCAGTTCGACTTTGTGATTGGCGCTTCGGTGTGGACCTTCAATGATTACGAAAGCATTTATCCCGGTACGAATAAAAATGGATACCGTCCATGGGGACTCGTGACACCCGATCGAAAACCGCGTAGTACGTACCAGGTTT
>CAZAHL010000263.1:0-10681 GCA_964484845.1 uncultured Chryseolinea sp.
TGACGGTTTCATAGGTTGGTTTGTAGGTATTCTTCGGCTTCTATAAGTAGCCTTCGAAATGTTCGCCGAGGGCTTTCTAAATTATCTCTCTGCATTTTAAAGTAAGATGTTACAACAGAATCCAGCCATCGGGTTGCATGAGATGATGCTGTCTGCGTCAATGGATTTATGATTAAAGTTTCATCGATTCGCTTATTTCTTAATGTTCTACAACACATTGGGAGAATCCTCATTGAATCCATTGCAATAATGTGAATCACTCGACCCCTTCAATATTTCTATAAAATCCGATCTCACGTATATCATTTTTTATGGGCTCCTCCTTGAGTCTGAACTCAAGTTCTGTCAGAAATTTTTTAAATTCCCTTTGCGCCGAAAAATCTGAAATCACTTCATCATCCTCGAATCTGGCGATATGAACAAAAAGATTTTCTCCCATCAGGTACGAAGAATAGCTCAAACCTTTAATTGGCGTTTTATTTAAAGAGTTAAAAACCTCTCTTACCCGGGCTATATTTTCAGATACTTTATCCTCCTGAATGATATAATGAATAAAAAATTCGGTCATACACAAACTAAGGGCATAATTCGCATTCTTATAGTGTGTATACGGGACAATTTAAAGGGGTATTTGCGCCAATTTCGAGCATTTAGGTAAAAGCCTTCGTTCAAAATTAAAATCTTACGACCGAATGCTAACAAACCAAGGTTAGGCCACTTCACGACGTATAAAATTCTACAATCCTTTGACAAAATTCATTCTGATATTCTTGATAAACGTTAAAAACAGCAAGATTTTTCAGAGCGCGTGTAACCCCAGGCGGGGGAGTCACTCACAACTTTCCAAAATAATAAGCGTACGTATCGGTTTAACCTTTTCAACTTTATACTATGATACCACGTATGGCATGGATAAAATTCGAGGCCTTAACCAAATATGTTACGACCATGGGTTTTGTTGTAAGCATCAAACCAAGAACTTTCATAAAATTTCAAAACTTACCAGACACCTTTTTTAAACATTGAAAAAGCATCCCTGAAAATAATCAGGTAGGCTTGTAATTACATGATCGCATTGATCCAAATACTAAATCAGATCGATATAAGCTTCTATTTTTTTAATAACGTTTACGGTAACCACGGTTCACTATGACCAAAATAATATTTCTATTTCTTGCCTGGATTGGTTTCGCAGAAGCAGGCGCGCAACAATTTATCATTGACAGCTTGAAAAAAGAGCTTCCAATACACGCCGACGCAGATACAAATAGAGTCAATTTATTAAATGAAATCAGCTACCAAAACATTGGGATCAATTACTATCAGGCCCGAAATTATGCAACGCAAGCATTTACACTGGCAGAGCACCTTTCCTTTAAGAAGGGAATCGCGACTGCGAAAAATCGATTAGCCCATTGCGCTTGGATTCTTGGAGACGGTGAACTGGCAGTGGAACAAGCCTTATACGCAATCAACATAGCTGAAAAGGAAAACTTAAACGACATTGAAGCAGAAAGTTATCGTATTCTGGGAGTAACATACACCGATCAAAATGAACTGGAGAAAGCGCAGCGTTATATTCAAAAGGCGGAAGCGTTATGCCTGTTAACCAACAATTGGGTTACGATACCTAGAGTGTACGTTGCGTCCGGATTAATTTACGCTGTCCGGAAACAATACGACAGTGCTTTGTTACAATTCAATAAAAGTTTACAGATAGCGGAACAGGAACAAAATAATTACTATTTGCCCGTTATTTATACAAACATCGGTGCTATTTATGGATGTGACAAGAAGAACAGGCTCTTAGAAATGGACTATTATCACAAGGCGTTAAGGCTTTCTAAAACGATCGGAAACAAGTATGCACTGGCAAGGGTATTTTCAAAGTTAGGAAGCGCCCTGGTTGAAGAAAAGAAATACCAGGAAGCGGAAAAATACCTGCGGGAGTCCCAACAACTCTCCCAAGCCATAGGTTTAAAAATGGTAGTCAAAGATAACCTTATGCAGCTGATGAATCTAAAAATGCTGCAAGGTAAACCCAGCGAAGCACAGCGTTACATGAAGGACTACTATGATCTTAAGGATAGCCTGCTGAATGAGAAAAAGACACGCCAAATTGTTGAGTTAGAAGCTCGGTATGAAATTGAACAAAAAGAACAGGCAATTGCTCTCTTGGAGCACGAACAACAAATTCAAACGATTTGGCGCAACGCATTGTTGATTGGGTTCATTGGAATTGCAATCGCTTCAATCGTTATTTACCGGCTTCAAAGATTACGCGCTCAGAAAACAAAAGAACTCTTAAGTGTTCAAAAATCGCTAAACTATAAATTAAAAGAAACCGATCTTTTAAAGTCGAGATTCTTTGCGAATATCTCCCACGAGTTCCGAACTCCGCTTACGCTTATTGCCGCCCCAATTGAGGAGAAGCTTTCCGTACCCTCCCTTTCCGGACATGACAAAATGACATTTCAGTTAATACAACGTAATACAAACCGGCTTCTTAATCTAGTGAATCAGTTGTTAGACCTCTCAAAGTTAGAGATTGGCAAGATGCAACTCCGTGTTCGTCAGGGCGACCTGAATGAATTTCTTTCCCTTGTAATAGCTTCGTTTGATTCATTGGCGCAAAGCAAAAAAATACATTTCTCTAAAAATATTGCGATTTCAGAGAACGAAGAAACCTGGTATGATTCAGATAAGCTGGAGAAAATTATCAATAATCTGTTGTTCAATGCTTTTAAGTTCACGGAGGCTGGCGGCGCAGTAACGCTATCTATTTATTCCGAAAAACACTCGCATGATATTCTCATTAAAATATCAGATACCGGGAAGGGTATACCGAGCGAGGAATTGACTCACGTTTTTTCACCTTTTTACCAGTCAAAGAATACGGCAGATGATGGCCAGCCTGGAACTGGACTGGGACTATCACTTGTAAAAGAACTTGTCAACCTTTACGGAGGAATCATTGAATTAGTGAGCTTCGAAAATAAAGGCACTACTGTCACTACACGCTTGCCTACTAATAAAGAGAGATTTCCTGTAGATGCTTATATCCAGGAAGTTGAAACACCAAAAACTCATACCCAGCATAACAATCTGGAAATAAAAATATCAGACGGATCCGCGTCAGACGTCGTACACGCTGATTCCGTTCTGATTGTAGAAGATAACAATGAATTGCGAAATTTCATCGCTATGTCTCTGAAGAACCAGTTTACCATTCTCACAGCCAAAGATGGCGACGACGGATTTATTCTGGCAACGGAACAGATTCCGAGTCTGATAATTTCAGATGTGATGATGCCAAAATTAAACGGACTTGAATTGACGGAGAAGTTAAAATCAGACGAGCGAACCAGCCATATTCCCGTTGTTTTGCTGACGGCAAAAGCAGATCCTGAATCCCGCCTGGGAGGATTTAAAATGGGAGCCGACGATTATTTGGCCAAACCGTTTTCCACAGCAGAACTGCACGTGCGTATTAGCAATTTAATTGAACAAAGGAAAAGATTAGCTGCAAAATTCAGAAAAGGAATGACGGAATTGCCCAAACCGTCGAAGGAACCTTCACTGGATGAGAAATTCGTTCACCGCGTTAAGGCGATTGTTGAAGCTAATTTGAGTGATTATACATTCAGTGTTGAAAAGATGGCAGAAGAAATCCATTTAAGTCGAACCCAGCTTTTCCGAAAACTCAAAGGAGTTACCGGCCTATCACCAAACGAGTTCATCAACAACATTCGACTTCAGAAAGCAGCAAAACTCATTCTGGCAAAATCCGATACCGTGAGTCAAATCGGTTACTCCGTTGGCTTTAACGACCAATCCTATTTTGCAAAGCGTTTCCGAAAGAAATTCGGAAAGTCACCAAGTGAGTACAGCAACCAATCAAAGAATTAACTTTCAATAAGCGTCTTAACTACAGGTCTATTTCGGGTCTAAATAGTGTCTGTCTTTAAAGTCAAGGTTCACGCATAGGAGGCCGCAAAGGAAAAAATACACGCAAAGGCCGCAGAAGATATATTTTTGCGCCCTTTGCGGGATTCCCTTAGCGTGCTTTGCGTGAAATGTTTTTTGATGACGTTACTTTAAAGACAGACACTAAATAGTTTCGGCTGCAATTGTAATTCACACTTCTACTGGTGAACCTTTCCTTCAAAGTTCAATTTACAGGCTGAAACTTCCATATTGTTAAGCCAATGGATTGACGGAACGAAATTACCAGAATTTGCAACAAAAATATACCAATGCGATGTGCGCACGAAGCTAGTTTTGCGTGAAAAATAATTCACAAACGATGCTATTTAATTTAAAACCACTAAAAAAATTAGGCGATCCTATCCGGCGCTGGTTAAACGAAATAAAAACCTTTAAGGCGTTTCTTTCAAATTTTAAAAATGACGACTTCAATTGGTATTAGTGAGTGATCGCAATGTCAAAAGAGGCCCGTTTCCTCGCCGGAACGTTATATTATGAAAGAAAAAATAACTGATTCAATTCTGCTATTTGCCTGCAGCCTTCACTTTTTGTTATTTTTTAGCGTCTCAACATTTTCACAAGAAGTCACAAGCGACATAAACGTACGTTCCATTTTAGCAGGTGGCGTTGTTTACAAAGCACTATCATCTCAATAGCCGAAGGTTCAGGTCGCTTCTAAATTCGCTAAATGACTCCATTGAATTTGGTGTCCGTCCACATCATTCGAACGCGTAAGTTCAAATTAATTTATAGCAGGAAATTAAGTACCTCCGGATAACCCTTCATGTAAAAATCCGAATGATTTTTTTGTGAATAAGAACTGCGTAACTCTAATGGAACCTCTTGTATTATGAAATTGAAACAATAATACCAGCTCTTACAACAATTGTGTTGGGTGTGACGCAATGGAATCAGTCAATATTGTATCTCACTGAAACCTGTATTGATCATGACAAAAAAACTTTGTATCGCAACACTACTTCTTGGCCTAAACATGGTACTTGTTTCAGGGGCGAACAGCCAAAATATAATTATTCCTCAAAAAGAGTTTAGTGTTTTCACGGATGATTCAATTGGCGTTGAAAAAGAGTCGCAGAAAAAAATTGATGTGCTAATATTACGATCAAAACAATTTAAAAGGAAAGTCCGCATGGACGTCTCTTCATCACTTCCCGAAGGAGTGTCGATAAGTTTCGATCCGTCTCAAGGCAACTTTGACAAGTGTGTCGCTACTATAGATGTTGGTGCTTCTGCAAAACCAGGAACATACCTTGTTGTCATAATCGGAACCATCCAGTTTAAAAGTATTGGACGTGTGCTCAGACTAACCGTTGCGGATAAGATATAACTGGGATTATTTTGTATATACTATCGAAGAGTGCTATCCATAAATTGTGATGCCTTGGTCCTCCCTCAGCAAAGAAGTGCGGTTGCTTACAACGAAGATGCCGTAGTGAAGGAAAGGATCTGCTGTTTATTTACTTCAGACCGCAATCCATTTTTCTTTAGCAATTCAGAAACGGTACTTAATAACTTCACAGAAGCATCAACTTCTTCTTTTCTCATTGCAACACTTTCGATATTAAATCCAAATGGAATAGATCGTTCCTGACAATACTGAATAAGGTCTTCGGCAATGGTAGTGGCCATTTCAACAGATCGGACAAGAGCATTCGTACATCCCTTTAGTTCCTCTTTTATATCCTCCGGAATGTGAATGCCTAACCACTCCATGAAATGAAGTGTTTTAATCGAACCGCAGATCGTCAGCGTAAAAATCATAACGGGTACGTTCTGCTTCTTGTTCCTACAAGTTACAACAAGGTCTTCCAGTATTTTTTTTGTGAACTCCACGTTAAAAATACATTGTGATATAAAATAAGCTACGCCTGAATCAACTTTATCAAGGATCCGAACGTCTTCATCTTTCAGTATGGCGTGCCTTTCCGGAATGGTAACAGCCCCAATCACAGAGTGGTCCTCATGGTTTTTACGCCAGATTTCATAGGCTTCGTTGAGACTAGTTTTCGGAACCCAGTCGGGCGCTGGCAGCCCTACGAATACGGGATAAAACCCATGCATCTCCAAGCCCTTAAGCCATTGCGATAACTCCTCTTTTGTAAATTTCCCAGCAGGACGATAAATTATTTTAGGAACCGCCAGGCGCTGTAAATATTGACTGGCATATTCAAATGGATCAAGTGCACTGGTGAAGGGAAACGGCCGTTCTTCTGTGGTTCTAGCAGATTCATCTTGTACATCATAGACCACCAAGGCATCGATATCCAGGGAGCAAAGTGTGTTCAGCATTTTGTCAGCGATTTCACTCAGTTTTTCAACGGGAGTATGTGCCTTTGGCGGGGTAATTCCATAGAGTAAAACTCCAGATTCTCTCTTCTTAATCTTCGTCAAAAACATCTCGTTCGGGGTTGTCTAAAAGTCAAAAATAAGAAATTATAGAATACGGCAATTTTTTGCCTTAAGAAGTAGTATGACAATAGGTAATAAACGAATCGGTGCCGGTAAGATTCTTCTCTTAAATTTCCGAATACCAACACTAATGCCAAGGGTAGCTCCGGAAACGGTTAGAGGATTACTAGCGCTGATATTCTTTTGTGCTTACGACGCGGGCGAAGTGGTTGTAAAGTTGCAAAAGCCCTTTCTCGTTCTCCTTGTAGTTGCTGATGACGTCTTATTGGTTTTTAACGTCAAACTTACTTTCATAAAAGACCGTCCCATCCAATCCCTTTAACTCAATGAAATCAATCTCACACAACCCATTCGATGTAAAGCCCAACCCGGTGATGAGTTTGGATGAGGTTTGATATGACATTGTAAATACTTCTTTATTGTTAAGCAAAATCGTCCCTTGTCTATCTTTTACATATAATTCTACTTCCGTCCAGTCTTTAACATCAAATCCCAAAGAAGCCAAGTCCTTATCTTTTCCACTGATGAATCGCTCCCCAAATTGTAACATGGATTCGCTTGAACACCCTTTAGGCGTGCTTTTGAAAAACATTGTGTACCGCTGGCTAAAGACTTCCAACGTGATGTAAGGGCAAAAATTATTTTTCACTTCCGTCATTCTGACTTTCGTCTTCAAAATAAAATTGTCGCTGTTAACATTTAGTTTACTTGGAAAAAAACTATAGACATACTCTTTTTCCTTTCCAATATCGATTTTGTTTTTAAGTAAATCTTTTTCGGTTATTCGAAACACACCGTCGGTCAAGCTATTGTCCGCGTTGATATATTCAGGATTGCTGCTGGGATTGTCTTTCGCAAAGAAAAACCATTGATCAGTCGGAATACTAATCTCAACAGCCTTGATAACGGAATCATTGGCAATGAGTTTAGCAATATGATAACCTGGCTCATAATAAATATCGGTAAGGGTATGGGTCTTTTTAAATATCCTGACCCTCCTGTTCTTATCCCAGGACTGTTGGATGAAAAAACTGTCCGCTATCACTTCATCTATGTTATACTCAAAAACAACGGTATTCGGTATTTCATGAGACGTGTTTTTACGGGCGGAAAAAGAAGCCTTGTCAAAATTTGAAACTTGTTTTGACTTCGAAAATTGAATAAAACCCACGATAACGATAATTCCAATGGCCAGACAAGCCATCACGATGAGTTTGAATGCCTTGGACTTAGGCGATGCCACGTTGCGCGTTTTAATGCCAGGCAAATCTCTCTTTTTCTCCCCAGGAAGAAATTCCTCCACCTGTATTGCAGACTTATACTCCTGCCAACTTTTACATCCAAGGTAATTGGAAATGGCATCAAGGGTTGCTATCTGTGGCAATCGACTAAATCTGCCATGTAAAAGGCGCTTGATCGTGGAACCACTGATCAGCGTTCCAGTTTTTTCTTCTATTGCATGGCTTATGTTATCAAAGTCCCGCTGAGTAAGGTCATTTAAATCTGCATAGCCATTCTTATTGAAAATTTCAACCAGGTTTTTTTTTACGATTTCTTGTTCAGTCATGTTTCCTTGAAAGATTATGAATCATTTGTTGGCTTTTGCAGGACATTGGTAAGGTTTTGATTGTAAAGATCGCCCTTCCCAAACATACTTTTACAACCTGAATATAATTTTTACACGCCTTTGAACCCCTATCTCATTAAAAAAATTCACGATACGATCCAACTTTCAATCATTATGAGCAAACACATACTTTTGATCTTCAGCATTTTTTTTCTCCTTAGTACTGTCTGTCACTCCCAAGGACAGCTTACCACACCGCATGCCGGTGGTAACAAAAAGGCTTTTGTAGGAGAACTTATTGGTCTTACAGAAATTACCGTGACTTATAACCGACCGGGTGTAAAAGGTCGTGAAGGAAAAATCTGGGACACTCCTATTGCGCATTACGGATTAAGAGATATGGGTTTTGGCTCAAGTAAAGCTTCACCGTGGCGCGCAGGCGCCAATGAAAATACTACTGTTTCATTTTCGACCGATGTGAAAGTAGAGGGAAAGGAATTACCTGCTGGTACTTACGGCTTGTTCATGGTCCTGGCAGAATCGGAAACAACCGTTATTTTTTCTAAAAATTCCACGTCCTATGGAAGTTTTTTCTACGATCCGGCTGAAGATGCCCTACGAATTACGGCAAACAATCAGCAAATGGATAAAAGTGTTGAGTGGCTCAAGTATGAATTTACAGATCAAACAGATACCTCCGCTACCCTTGCCTTGATGTGGGAAAGACGAATGATTCCCTTCAAAATCGAGGTGGACATACATAATGTGCAACTGAATTCTTTTATGAACGAGCTTCGCACCGAACCAGGTTTTATTTGGCAATCTTATGAACAAGCGGCAGCTTATTGTTTGGGAAATGATACAGCATTAGACCAAGGTTTGATTTGGGCAGAACAGGCAATTTCCAGCGTTGTTGGTCAGCGAAATTTCAAAACCCTCCACACCAAAGCCGACATCTTAGTCAAGTTAAATAGGAATACGGAAGCTGAAGCTTTGATGAAAGAGGCTGTGCAGGTAGGTAACATGATGGAACTGCATGAATACGCAAAAACGCTTCTGACACAGAAACGAGTAAAGGAAGCCTTTGATGTCTTCAAACAAAACTATCATAAGAACCCCAACCTAATGACTACAAACATAGGGTTAGCAAGGGGATATTCGGCCACCGGGAATTACAAAAAAGCGATTCCATATTTAAAATCCGCCGTATTGCAGGTTCCGAATCCTTCCAGTAAAACCCTTCTCGAAGGAATGATTAAGAAGCTGCAAGAGGGGAAAGATATCAATTGAAAATAGTCGTATGTTGTTCTAAGAAAAATAGGTACCATGAAAAGGATTAACAGTATCGATTTTATGCGAGGGGTGGTAATGATTATCATGGCGTTAGACCACGTTCGGGACTTGATACATATAAATGCCGTAACGCAGAGTCCCACAAACTTAGATACAACTACTCCGATACTGTTCTTTACCCGTTGGATTACTTATTTATGCGCCCCCGTTTTTGTTTTTCTGGCTGGTACGTCTAGTTATATATCTTTTAGAAATAATCATTCAATCTTACCATTCCGAACCTTTTTACTGAAGCGTGGGCTGTACCTGATACTGCTTGAATTTGCAATCGTAAACTTTTTGGTATTCTTCGATGCAGGTTTTCATACGTTGCTTTTTGAAGTAATAGCCGCCATTGGCTTCGGGTTTGTTGTGCTTTCTTTCTTACTTAGATGGTCTGCAAAAGCAATTGGTATTTTGGGCCTGACTATATTGTTTTGCCACAATATTTTGCCACTTATTCCCTTCGAACAAGATTCAATTGTTAAAGCCATTCTGTCGCCTTTGTTCAACCCAAATGCTTTTCCTTTCCTTACCAACCGAGTATTTATTTTAGCGTATCCTCCCATTCCCTGGTTGGGTATTATGCTTGTAGGATTCGCTTCAGGAAAATTTTTTGAGTTACCGGGGCTGGAAAGGAAGCGCTTATTTTTTAGAATCGGATATGGCGCTTTGTTGTTGTTTACTGTTTTGCGCCTTATAAAAATTTATGGCGATCCTGCTCCTTGGTCGACTCAAAAAGATACGCTTTATACGTTCCTCTCCTTTATAAATGTTACGAAATACCCACCCTCCCTGTTGTTTTGTTTAATTATGTTGGGAATCATGTTTTTGATTTTAGCGGTTGCTGAACAGGCCAAAGGACGGTTTGTCAAAGTTGCCTCTGTGTATGGGCGAGTTCCTCTGTTTTATTTTCTCGCCCACTTTTTTATCATTCATGTGACGCTGATTTTAATACTTTTTATGCAGGGATTTCAGTGGTCACAACTCGATTTTGCCTCGGGAACTTTCGGCAGACCTAAAGGTGAGGAAAGCGGCGTATCGCTTTTGGTTGTCTATTTTATCTGGGTCGCCGTTGTATGGCTATTGTATAAGCCATGTCTTTGGTTTGGTGAGTATAAAAGAGATCATAAGTACTGGTGGCTAAGGTATATTTGAAGCAAGAAAACTTATGAGACATAATGTAGTGAAGACCTCGCGCCAAACCTTCATACTTTTGGGCCATGAAAGATACGCTGTAAATAAGTAGTTACCTCCAATTATTTTATGGCAAAGTAATTCGAAAAATTATCAGTTATTACGAAATTTCGATTGCTCCAAAAGGAAAATGAAGTTGCCTCCGTCGTGATTTTCACAATCTCTTAA
>CAZAHL010000264.1:0-10649 GCA_964484845.1 uncultured Chryseolinea sp.
CGATCCCGAATTAAATATTCAATGGGAGATTGAAAATCCCATTTTGTCAACGAAGGATTTGGAATTGCCTATCATGGCGGAAGTATTAAAAAATTCAGTACTCACATAGAATTTGATAGTTTTAAAATTGAAAAACCCTCTGCCTCAACCCGTCTTTTTTTTGCTATTGAGTTTACTCGCCGCGTCCTGTAATTCGTATCAGCAAAATATTATGTTTAAAGTTCCTGAAGGCTTTAATCTTAAGCAGCAAGTTAATGTGGCTGAAAAAAATTATCTCATTCAGAAAAATGACTACCTCGAGGTTTTCGTGTATACTAACAAGGGTGAAAAAATTATAGATCCTGCTGTTCAACTAAGTAGCGGAGAGAGTGTTCAAAATTCATCCGGTTCAACGCCGACATACCTCATTGATGCAAAGGGTGTTTGTAAATTCCCGATGATAGGAGAAGTAAAATTAGAGGGCCTTACCATTCGCGAGGCAGAAGAAGTTTTACAGCAAGCCTATTCTAAATTTTATGAAGAAGCATTTGTTGTCCTGCGATATACCAACAAACGTGTAATCATTTTAGGAGCACCGGGAGGTCAAGTCATTCCGCTCGCAAATGAAAATATCCGCCTTGTCGAAGTTCTTGCATTAGCGAAGGGGCTTAATAACGACGCAAAAGCTCACAATATCAGGATCCTTAGAGGTGACACTGTCTTCGTAGCGGATCTCAGCACCTTCGATGGCTACATTAAAAATAATATTCTTATACAGCCGGGGGATGTTGTCTATATCGAACCCATTCGAAAACCTTTTACGGAAGGTCTTAGGGATTACGGACCTATCCTTAGTATTATAACTACCTTAACAACTTTAGTTGTCGTTATTAACGCATTATAAATACTTGTGGAGAATCATCAACATATAAATGTCCAATCTTCAACCAGCGAAGGCATCGATTTTAATAAACTTAAGATTGCCTTTCGAAATAATTGGATATGGATCCTCCTGATTTTCTTTATAGTAAATTTCACAGCCTATCTTCTCATTCGGTATACAAAAAATCTTTATGAATCTTCATCGGAGCTTAAACTCGATGTAAAACAAGAGGCGACTGAATTCGGAATTAAAAGTCCGATCGAAGATCAAAATCTTAATCTCCTGGCCGGTGAAATCGAAATTATTCAGTCACGGCTTTTTTTAAGCCGCGTATTAGATTCTACAAAGTTAGAAGTAAGTTATTATGGTATTGGTCGTGTATTAAATGAGGAACTCTA
Organism: uncultured Chryseolinea sp.; assembly: GCA_964484845.1. Lineage (GTDB taxonomy): Bacteria > Bacteroidota > Bacteroidia > Cytophagales > Cyclobacteriaceae > Chryseolinea. Next base: position 1,261 of record CAZAHL010000264.1, read on the forward strand.
TCAGAGCCTTCCGTTTCACGTCCGTTATCTACCCGGAACAAAAAGTCTTTTTAACATTCCTATCTATTTTGATGAAAGCAGGGACGAGAAAACGTTTTCGCTAAAAATCGGAAGCGATGGTGATGAAATAGCTGGCCGATATAATACTCCCTTGTCAATTCTGGGACAAGAACTGGTCATTACAAGAAATGAAAAATTTTCAAAAGGCGATGAGGTGGGTTATTTTTTCATCATTAACAGCCGAGATTTATTATTAGATTATATGCTTACAAATCTCACGGCAGAACCGCTGAACTTTAATGCCAATACGGTACGAATTTCTTTCAAAGATCATAATGCTTTTAAGGCGCAAGACATACTTAACAAAATTGATACGCTTTACCTTCAATACAGCAACGAGCAAAAAAATCTCGCAAACAAACAGAAGATCGACTGGGTTTCAAAAGAACTAGTCGCTATTGAAAGCAAGATGGAGGGCTACGAAAATTATTTTGAAAATTTTACGCTACAAAATAAAACCAATAACCTGGATGATGATCTAAAAAAAACGGTAGCGTTCATTAGTGCACTCGATTCACAACGGTATGAGTTATCAAGGAAGGCAAAAGAACTGGATGATCTAATGACAAGCTTAAAGGCGGCAAACTTTTTTGTATCGCTTTCTTACCGGCAATCGCTTCCAGCATCGGTATCTAAAAATCTGGAAGCCTTGGAACAGCTTTATTTTGAGTTAGAAAGACTTAAGCTCTCACACAGTGAGATTACATTCGCTTACAGGCAAAAAGAGAATGAAATCAGGGTGCTCAAAGAAAAATCCTTGAACCAACTCGCTGAATTAAAAAATAGCGCCATGAAAAACCTCGACGAGGTTAATAAGAGAAAAGAAAGGTTAGAAGTTGAGTTTGCCACCATCCCTGATAAGAGTACCCTGTTTTCAAAAAATTTGCGCTTTTATAAATTGTACGAACAGTTTTACTTGTCACTAATGCAATCCAAATCGGAATTTGAAATCGCACAAGCCGGTAGCATTCAAGACTTTAAAATACTTTCTCCAGCCACCTTTCCTCGTGCACCCATTTCTCCAAACAAAATAATGATCGCGGGAATTGGATTTGTTTTAAGCATTGTTCTCAATTTATTTTTTATCGGTATACTTTATCTCCTAAACAATAGAATTTCAGGTCTTAGCGAGATAGAAAAAATTGTAGGTGTACCGGTGCTTGGCGTTGTACCTTCTTCCCGGTATGCTGTAGACATTGGCCTCCATGTTCTCGACCATCCAAAGTCAATGGTCAGTGAATCGATCAAAACACTCCGCACGAATCTTGATTTTTTTAGTGTGCATTCTACTAAAAAAATTGTAGCCGTTTCCTCTACCGTTTCCGGTGAAGGTAAATCTTTTATAGCCATGAATCTGGGGGCAGTCATGGCCGTATCAAACAAAAAGGTTATTCTCCTTGACCTCGATATGCGCAAGCCGAAAATAAATCTACCTACCGAGGTTGATGACAGATCGAAGGGAATAAGCACGATATTGATAGGGAAAAATTCATGGGCAGAGTGTGTAACCAGAACAGGCCTTTCAAATTTTGACTACATTCCTTCAGGTCCTCATCCACCAAATCCTTCAGAACTTCTCCTAAATGAAGAATTTACTTCTTTGCTGGAAGATCTTAAAAAACACTACGATTATATTATCTTAGACACACCTCCTGTCGGACTTGTGACAGACGGCATCATGGCAATGAAACGCGCCGACATTTCATTGTATATTTTCCGAGCAGATTATTCACGGAAAACTTTTGTTTATAACTTACAACGTATCATTAACATAAATAAATTCTCTAATATTACGACGGTACTGAATGCCCTGCCTTCAACAGGCGAGCAGCGATACGGCTACGGATATTATGAAGAGCCTCGAAACAAGAGTTGGTTAAATAAGTTAATTAAGGCATAGTGTTTAATTGGGGAAAAAAAGAACCGAATAAAAATGTCAATGCGCTGGCTATTGACATCCACTCTCATCTCCTTCCAGGGTTAGATGACGGAGTGCAAACGTATGAGGAATCCGAAGATATAATCTTGCATTTTCAAAAACTAGGGTATCGCAAACTAATAACATCTCCTCATGTTATGAGCGACACGTATCGAAATTCTACAGAAAGAATTCTCGCCAGATTAGCAAAACTCCAAACCTATTTAAAGAATCAACAGGTTGATGTCGAGATTCAAGCAGCAGCAGAATACTATCTTGACGAACAGGTATATAAAATGGTGGATGAAAATCAGCGCATGCTCACCTTCGGAAAGAATTATTTACTTTTTGAAACAAATTTTTTGAACGAGCCTTTCAATATGAAAGATTTTATTTTCTTAGCCACTACAAAAGGGTATCGACCGGTGCTTGCTCATCCCGAACGATATGCCTACATACAAAACGGTATAGAGAAGGCTAAAGATCTACTCGACCGCGGCGTACTATTCCAAATAAACATAAGCTCTATCACAGGTCACTATTCCAAAATAGTTCAAACGACGGCTAACAAATTAATTGACAAGGGTTGGGTACATCTGCTTGGCAGTGACTGTCATCACTATCAACACGTAAAACTTGTGGAGGAAGCCCAACAAATGAAGTATTTTCAAAAGGCGTTGGAACTTCCGTTGCTTAACAATTCACTTTGACATTTAAATATAGCGCGTAGGTTTCAGCCATAAAATTCAACCCTAGAAGCTATGATAGCTGTCACCGGTGCAAATGGTCTTCTGGGAAGTTTTATTGTTCGTAAACTGATTAAAGAGAATGCTTCTTTCGTGGCTATTAAACGCAGCGACAGCGACACATCCTTGCTGGATGACATTGGCGATCAAATCCGCTGGCGTAATGCCGATATTCTAAATCCACTTTTACTCGATGAAGCGTTTGAAGGCTGTACGCATGTCATTCATGCTGCTGCAACTGTTTCCTTCAATCCTCATAAAGCAAAATTACTGATGGAAATCAATGCGCGTGGGACTCGGAACGTTGTAGACGTTTGCATTCTTAAAAATATAAAACGCCTGATTCACATTAGTTCAGTGGCAGGGTTGGGTACGCAAAAAGATCAAACTATAATTAATGAAGAAAATAAATGGATTGATAATCCTTTAAACAATGCCTACGATGAATCGAAATATTTTTCAGAATTAGAAATCTTCCGGGGTCAGGAAGAAGGCCTAAGTACTGTTATATTAAATCCGTCGTTCATCCTGGCGCCTACTGATTGGAATCGCAGCAGCGCCCGACTTTTCAAATACATCTGGAAGAAAAATTTTTTCTACATCGATGGATTTTTAAATTACGTTGACGTCCGTGATGTAAGTTCGATTGTTTATCAGCTGCTTGACTCGAATCTGCAGGGCCAGCGTTTTATTGTAAGTGCAGGCAACATTTCAATCAAAGAGATATTTGAAAAAATAGCTTTACAATTTAATTCTCAGCCACCATCCTTAAAAATTCCGAAAAATATTGCCCTTGTGATTGCAAAACTGGAGGCCTTGAGAAGCTGGTTTACAGGTTCAGAACCCGTTATTACGCGAGAAACTGCTTTAAAGGGCGGGTCTTCATTTTTATATAGTAATCAAAAAATCCGGAATATCCTTAATTTTGACTTTCAACCGATTGATAAAACTATAGTGTGGTGCTGTGATTATTATAAGAAAAAAATGTCTTCTAAAAAATAAGCAGAAACGCCTTAGCTTTACCTTAGATTTACTTATTTTAGAAAAACCTTTAGTCCATGTCGAAAGAATATCGCAAACGAGAAGAAGGCAATGAGCTGATAAAACGATTTGAGGATCATCTTAGGAAAAAGAAAGCAGAGTTTTTTGATTTGGATGCATATGAGCATATCATCGAGCATTATATGTTTCGGGGCAAGCACAATAAAGCGCTTCAAGCAGTCAATCAAGCGATCAGTCAGTACCCTTTTTCAATCGAGCTAATAACTATCAAAGCACAGATTTTATCTAACCTGGAAGAATACAGCCAGGCTCTGGATTTATTGGACCAAGCTCATGCTCTTCAACCTAACGATCCGGAAATTTTTCTTACAAAAGGTTCTATACTATCGTTACAGGGTAAGCATGCTGAAGCGATCCAAAACTACGAGCAAGCACTGTTGTTAGCCGACGACAAAGATGAAGTGTACTATAGTATCGGACTTGCCCATCAAAGCATGGAAGATTATCAACTTGCTATTGATGCTTACAAAAACTCCATTGAGATTAATATCAATCATGATGGCTCGTTATATGAATTAGCATTTTGTCTTGATCTAACAGGACAATTAGAAAGCAGTATTGAATATTATCAAAAATTTATTGACGAGGATCCTTATTCTACTGCCGCATGGTACAATCTTGGTATAGTTTACAATAAACTTGAAAAATTTCAAGAAGCGCTTCATGCTTACGACTATGCGATTACCATAGATGAAACTTTTGCATCGGCCCATTTCAATATAGGAAATACCTATATGAATATGGCCGAATACACAAAAGCGTTAGATGCGTTTAGAAAAACGGTTGAGATTGAAGGGCCTAGTCCAGAAGTATACTGTTGCCTTGGCGCAGCATATGAAAGCCTTGAACAATATGATCTGGGTTTAAAATATTTTCAGAAAGCCACTAAGCTCGACGCACTATATGATGAAGCGTGGTTTGGAGCGGGAGCTTGTCTTGAGAAGCAGGAAAAATGGTATCAAGCATTGCATTTTTACAACAAGGCGTTAAAGATCAACACGGAAAATGCTGAATACTGGAAATCAGTTGCCCATGCCGAGTTTAAGATTGGCAATACAATTTCAAGTATTGACGCGTATGAAGAGGCGAGTAAACTTGATCCTTCCGATAAAGAAATCTGGCTGAACTGGTCTTTTATTTACTACGAACAAGGTGATTATATTAAGGCAATCGATACGTTAACATTAGGGTTTGAAGAAATTCCAAATGATGCGGAATTTCTTTACCGAATGACGGTATACTTTATAGAAGCAGGTCAATTTAAAGAAGCCTTTAGTTATTTGGAAAATGCGCTAATTTTAGACTTTAATGGTCATTCGGCGTTGTTCGATTTTTTCCCTAAAATCGAAACACAAAAGGCTTTGTATAAAATCATTGAACAGTTTAGAAAAGAAAACACCTAATGAATTACGACCTTAGCAATCTGCCTGAGCGCACAGTTAAGCCCAGGCAATATGGCTTTACTATGGCTATGGATAAAGGCTTGAGTATTCGCGAAGCTGAAGACTTTGCTGGCAATTCTGCTGACCATGTTGATATAGTAAAATTAGGATGGGCTACTTCATTCGTAACCCCTAATCTCAAAGACAAGTTGAAAGTTTACAAGGAAGCTGGAATTCCTGTTTATTTTGGAGGCACCCTTTTTGAAGCCTTTGTCATTCGAAATCAATTCGATGACTATCGTAAACTTCTGGATCGATATGATATGTCATTTGCTGAAGTATCCGACGGATCAATGGATATCGATCATGATAAGAAGTGTGAATATATTATAAAACTTTCCGAACAAGTGACGGTCTTATCGGAGGTTGGTTCAAAGGATGCAGACAAAATTATTCCTCCTTATCAATGGATCGAGTTGATGCAAAAAGAATTAGACGCCGGCGCCTGGAAGGTAATTGGTGAAGCTCGCGAAAGTGGAAATGTCGGCCTATTCAGATCTACCGGGGAAGTTCGCTCTGGATTAGTTCAGGAAATTTTAACCAAAATTCCTTTCGAAAAAATAATTTGGGAAGCTCCACAAAAGGCGCAACAAGTTTGGTTTGTTAAGCTGCTAGGAGCTAATGTCAACTTGGGTAACATTGCACCTGAAGAAATTATTCCACTAGAAACGATTCGCCTTGGGTTGCGAGGTGATACTTTTTTACATTTTCTTGGTATTGAAAGAAAAAATACAAATACAGCACCTCCCTTTGAGATTGACTAAGATCAATGCATTTTGAGAAAAAGGCACGACTATATTTTGTTATACGTCAAAGGCCTATGTATGGGAGCTGCTGAAGTCATCCCAGGAGTTTCTGGCAGCACAGCCGCCTTTCTAACGGGTATTTACGAGGAATTAATTCTTTCCATTAGAGCCATCGACCGACATTCCTTAAGACTATTTGCAAAATTTAAATTTTCCGATTTCTGGGAATACATTCATGGAAATTTCCTCCTTCCATTAGCCGCTGGAATTCTTACCAGTCTCCTCTTCGTCTCTGGAATAATTACATACGTTTTAAAATATAATCCAATTTTAATAGGCTCATTTTTTTTCAGTTTAATATTGATAGCGACTCCACTGGCCATGCGCGAGGACATTAAAAAATGGGAGTCTGGGCAGATCATGTGTTTTGTGATAGCCCTTTTAATCGCCTATGCGCTTACGTTTGTACCCCCTTTGCAGGCTCCCAGGGCGTTGTGGTTTATATTTTTTACAGGTGTTTTCGCGGGAACTATTACATTCATTCCAGGGATATCATTAATCGTTATTTTAATGATTCTTGGCCAATACGAACATGTTTCCTCCATGATTTTTAAATTCGACATTCCCGAAATCTTAATTTTTATTGCAGGTTTTTTAATAGGACTTATAGGTTTCTCAAGGTTTTTAACCTATATATTAGGTAACTATCGCAAGACTACCCTAGCTTTGCTTGCCGGGTTTATGGTGGGTTCGGTAAATAAAGTTTGGCCTTGGAGAGAAGTGTTGGAGTATGTCACTAACCGGAAAGGTGAGCAGGTTCCGGCATACGATCGAAGTGTTTTACCTTGGGACTATTTTGCTGCAACTGGAAAAGATCCACAGGTGTTCCAAGCGATCCTTATGATGGCTCTTGGGGTTTTTATAGTAGTTTTAATAGAAAAGATTGCTTCACGGCTTAAAACAAAAATCTGAACATGGAAAAAGTATTTGGTCTCATAGGCGCAGCCGTTAGTCATTCATTCTCGAAAGCATATTTCGACGAAAAATTTTTCCGGGAAGGACTCCGTGATTATCATTACGAATTGTTCCCATTAAAAAGCATTACAGATATCGAACCATTGCTCAAAGATACCAAAGGGCTTACGGGACTTAACGTTACAATTCCATATAAGGAACAAGTGATAAAATACCTGGATGAGGTAGACGGTTTCGCAAAAAAAATTGGCGCTGTAAATGTGATTAAAATCAAGGACGGTAAGCTGAAAGGTTACAATACTGACTCTGAGGCATTCTATGAAACGATTGAAAAGTGGCTACCGAAAACAAAAAAATTTAAAGCATTAATCCTGGGCACTGGTGGTTCATCCAAAGCTGTACAGGAGGCGTTGAAAAAATTAAAGGTAGAATTTATTTTGGTTTCACGCGAACAAAAAAAAGGTGGTTTAACTTATGAGCATCTTGAGAAAAATCCCAAGGTCGTGAAGGAATCGCTTCTTATAATTAATACCACACCCCTTGGAATGAGTCCTAATACCGAAACGATGCCCTCCTTAGATTTTGAAAATATTGGCTCAGATCATTTTGTTTACGATCTAATATATAATCCGGCACGCACCATGTTTTTACAAAAAGCTGAAATGAGCGGAGCGACAATCAAAAACGGATTGGAAATGCTGCACGTACAAGCAGAAAAGTCGTGGGTAATTTGGAACAATTGACCGAGCTATTCGATCGTTCATTGTTATTAGTTAATAGATAATCCGGCAGGAGTGTTCCATCCCAATTTTGATTTATCCGAACTATTTCGTCGCTAGCACGATTAACTGATAACTATTAACTTATTACAGATTACAAACTTCCCCACATGGAATTCAAACTTACCAGTGTTTATGAACCTACAGGAGATCAACCCGAAGCGATCAAACAACTTACAAAAGGGGTTGAGGAAGGTGAGCCGCACCAGACTCTGTTAGGCGTTACTGGCTCCGGTAAAACCTTTACCATGGCCAATGTTATTGCAAAAACTAATAGGCCTACCCTTGTATTAAGTCATAATAAAACTCTTGCTGCCCAGCTCTACGGAGAATTTAAACAGTTCTTCCCTGAAAATGCTGTTGAATACTTTATTTCATACTATGATTATTACCAACCTGAAGCCTTCATTCCATCATCCGGACTTTATATCGAGAAAGATCTGTCTATAAATGAAGAAATAGAAAAACTTCGACTTAGTGCAACATCGTCATTGCTAACAGGCCGGCGGGATGTAATTGTAGTTGCGTCCGTGTCGTGTATCTATGGAATTGGAAACCCAGAAGAATTTGGAAAGAATGTAATTAAGCTCAAGGTTGGAGAAACAGTTTCACGGAATAAATTGCTTTTCGCGTTGGTAGATATCCTGTACAGCCGTACCGAATTGGATTTTAAGCGAGGGACCTTTCGAGTTAAGGGAGATACAGTAGATGTATTTTTGGCGTATGCGGATTATGCGGTACGAATTTATTTTTGGGGTGAAGAAATTGAATCGATTCAGCGAATTGATCCTACAAGCGGAAAAAAAATTTCAGACGAAACAATCATTACCATTTTTCCGGCGAATCTTTTTGTTACTGGAAAAGACACACTGCAGCAATCCATTCGAGAAATTCAGGATGACATGGTAGCACAAGTTGCTATGTTTGAATCTGAGTTAAGGCACCTGGAGGCTAAGCGCCTAAAAGAAAGAACTGAGTTTGACTTGGAAATGATGCGCGAGTTAGGGTACTGCTCCGGCGTCGAAAATTATTCGCGATATTTCGATCGAAGAAAACCGGGCGATAGACCATTCTGCCTGATAGACTATTTTCCAGATGATTTTCTTTTAGTAGTTGATGAAAGCCACGTGACGATTCCTCAAGTCAGAGCTATGTGGGGAGGCGATCGATCGCGTAAAGTAAATTTGGTTGATTATGGATTCAGACTTCCCTCGGCGTTAGACAACCGCCCACTTACTTTTAATGAATTTGAAACTTTGCTGAATCAAGTTATTTACGTCAGCGCTACACCTTCTGAATATGAACTTAGAAAATCGGAGGGTGTGGTAGTAGAACAAATTATCCGGCCAACGGGATTACTGGATCCGGAAATTGATGTGAGGCCAAGCAAGAATCAAATTGATGATTTACTGGAGGAAATTGACGAAAGGGTAAAGAAAAAAGAACGTGTCTTGGTTACGACTTTAACAAAACGAATGGCAGAAGAACTGACCAAGTACATGGATCGAGTGGGTGTTAAATGCCGGTATATCCATTCTGAAGTTGCAACCCTGGATCGGGTTGAAATTTTACGCGAGCTGCGGCTAGGTGTTTTTGACGTCTTGATCGGTGTAAATTTATTGCGTGAAGGATTGGATCTTCCTGAAGTATCACTTGTTACC
>CAZAHL010000265.1:0-10639 GCA_964484845.1 uncultured Chryseolinea sp.
GACAGGCTTTTCCGTAGAATCAAAATAGCAATAGGCTGTCAAAAGTTTATCGTTGTAGCGTACCTCTACTTTTTTTTTCGAAGGGATATCAACGAGCACAAATCCCTTTTGTGCCTGTGCGGAATATGTCAAACTTATCAGGCAAAAGAGATAATAATATTTTATCATTTTACAATTTCATTTAAAGAACACACTAAATATTAAACGCTTTGCTTCCTGCCATAACCTCTTGTCTTGCTTCGTCAAAAGTTACCTTTGTTCCAGTCCTGGCAGCAGCATTGGCCATTATACAGGCAATCGCGTGCGAATAACCGGCTTCTACCGGTGCATTTGTTTCTTTCTTGTTTCGAACGCATTCCATCCAATTTCGCATGTGGTTGGATGTCAAATTATCGCCGCCTGTATTAGCTCCTGTCTCCACCTTCTCCTCAACTTTCTTTAAGCTCATTTCAGGTAATAAGTTCGCTTGCATATTCATATCCTTAGCGTGGCGTTCCTGCAATCCTCCGAAAGGTGAAACCATATTGGTATTCAGGTTCATTTCACCTCCATTGGAATAATAAAGCTCCTTCGGACGGTCTTCTCCGTTGTGCATGCGTGAAGCAAACGTAACCTGGAATCCTTTTTTAAGATCGTTCTCTGGCCCATAATCAAATACAGACGTCATAGTATCCCAATTCTCCCGGCCATCTTTCCAGGCATATATTCCTCCATTGGCTACTACACTGCGTGGGTGTTTTAATCCGGAAAACCAGTTCACCGTATCAATTTGATGGCTCATCCATTGTCCGGGCAAACCAGACGAGTAAGGCCAGAACAAACGGAATTCCAAATGTTTCCGTGCGCTGAATGGCTCAAAGGGACGATTCATCAGATAACGCTTCCAGTCGGTATCCTGCTCCTTCATTTGTTCAACGGCTTTTTGCCTGCGCCAACGGCCAGGCTGGTTCACATTCCATGTTAATTCCACCATGGTGATGTCTCCAAATTTTCCATCCTTTACAAAATTCGCTGCCGCATGGTAGTTCGCTCCACTTCTACGCTGTGAGCCGATTTGAATTATTTTTTTTGATTCTCTTATCGCCTTAAGCGCTGCCCGGTTATCCTCCATGGACTCAGCAAAAGGTTTTTCAATATAGGCATCACAGCCAGCCTTTACAGCCTCGATGCCATGCAGTGCATGTTGAAAATCTGCTGTGCTAATGATCACGGCATCAACTTCTTTTGAAGAATAGAGTTCATCGTTGTTCCGGAAGGTTTTGATACCATGTCCCATTTTTTCTTTTAGCTGTGCTTCTGCCTCTTCTCTTCGCAACCTCCAGATATCAGAAACAGCGACTATATCAAAATTCATTTCTTTGTTATGATGCATAAAGCAAGGTAAAAGCGACCCCCGGAAACGATCCGAAAATCCTACAACGCCAACTCGCACTCTGTCATTCGCACCTATTATATTGCCATAACTCTTCGCACTAAAACCCATTGCTCCCAGATAGGTGCCGGCAGCCGCCAACGTTGATTGTTTTATAAATTTCCTCCTTGAACTTTTCATACTGTTTGAGTTAGTTTTGTTTAACGTGACTATATTTTTTACCTTTTCCTTCTTACTGCATTACACACTTGAACATCTATTATACACAATAGACTGTTTCTTCCGGACAGATCCCTACAAAACGCTCCATTAATTCACGAACGGTATAATCACTGGTATGTGCGGAAGATTTCGTATGGATATGTGTATTAAGGATTAGCGTTATTGAATCGTTGTGTTCTTTATTTGAAACCAGCTTTGAGCTAGGAGCTTTGAGTTTTGAGAAACTGCTCATACCTCATGGCTCGTGGCTTCGGAAACACGACATTATTAAGTTGACACGGCACTAGAGATTCAAGCCCTTCATCCCCCAGTCTGCTGGAGTCGCTGCCCAACGCGAAAATTTTATGAGCACAACTTTGCTTTCAATGAGGGAAAAGTCATCCACTAGGCACAGATGTAATATTCCCACCCAAAACAGCCCAACTGTTGAATGTGATAAAAATAACTTTGAACTTATTTTTTACCTGATTTCTAAGTGCTTTTATCTTCTCGGAAAGTCGCTTTGAGTAGTTTGCTATTGTTGTGCGTAATAAACGGCATAGCACAGGACGTCATTCTTTCCGGTTACATCAAAGAAGCCGCCTCAGATAAGCCGTTGCCTGGTTCTACGGTATTTATAGAGGCAGTGGGGAGGGGCACATCGGCCGACTCAAACGGATTTTACAACCTCACTTTGCCAGCGGGTCCTTACCATGTTGTATTTTCATTTATAGGTTATGGCCGGGATACACGCTCTATCAATCTCAAGTCATCCCAAACACTGAATGTTTCTCTTCAACCCGAAACAACCACACTCGGCGAAGTAGAAATTACCGGTAGCCGTCCCGATGCATCGTTAACCAACACAGAGACTGGGCATATTGCCATTCAACAAAAAGATATGGAGAGACTTCCATACCTTCTTGGTGAAGTCGACCCGATCAGGATGCTTCAACTCATGCCAGGTGTTCAAACATCAGGTGAGGGCAGTACAGGCTTTTACGTCCGTGGCGGCGCTGTCGATCAGAATCTGATGCTCCTCGATCATTCCACAGTTTATAATCCAAGTCACCTGTTTGGTTTCTTTTCGATCTTTAATGGGTCTACCATACAGAATTTGGAAATGTATAAAAGTGGAATACCATCGTATTATGGCGGCAGATTATCATCGGTTACCAAGGTCACTACGCGACGAGGCAATGACCAGCAGACCAAGGGCCAGGCGGGACTAGGCGCCGTTGCAGCCAATTTCCTGATAGAGGGTCCAATAAAGAAAGACAAAAGCTCATTCCTTTTTGCAGCGCGGCGGACCTATGTCGATCTGTTTGCCCGCGGATTGCGTGAGCTCAACCTGGTGAAGAAGGATCTGGATTACTACTTCTATGATCTCAACATAAATTTGGACTACACATTGTCGTCGCGTGACCGGCTATCTATCCGCACATACTATGGACAAGACGAGTTCAATTATAGCAAAAGCACTTTCTCCAATGCCATCAGGTGGAAGAACAAAACCGCCTCGCTCACCTGGCAACACACAGGTAAGCTATTGTTTACCGATTTGTCGGTCCATGCTTCGGGATACGATATGGGCCTTGGGGCAAACATCAGCACGTATGCCTTCAACATTAAGTCGGACATCAACGATGTCGGTGTCACTTGTCAATTCAATCTAGCCAAGGGCCAGCATCACCTTACCTGGGGGTTAGACTATACACGTCATTCCTTGCGGCCCAACAACGTAAGTGCAGCCAGCGCCGACGTTGCACTCAATTTAGGTCCAGCCTTGAAGTTAAAGGCCGATGAAGCGAGCCTCTTCCTGAGCGACAAGATTGCCTGGACAGACCGGTTAGAAATGAATGTTGGTTTGAGGCTGTCTGCTTATAGCCAGCTTGGATCATTTACCCGATACGCTCAAGACGACAACTTTCAAATACTGGACACGGTCTCATATGGCAAAAACAGGCGCATTAAAAACTATTACAATTTCGAACCACGGATCGCTTTCCGGTACTCCCTGACATCCTCTTCTTCATTCAAAGTTTCCTATGATAAAACAGCCCAATACATGCATATGGCGCCGCTCTCTTCAGTGTCTCTTCCACTTGATATTTGGGTACCTAGCTCCTGCATCATAAGACCACAGGTAGCGCACCAGTTCTCTGCGGGGTATTTCCGCAATTTCCATAACAATCAGTGGGAAACTTCGGTCGTATTGTACTATAAAAATATGCTGAGACAGATTGAATATAGGGAGGGCGTTATCATTGGGTACAGCAAAGGTTTTAATTTTGATGACAGTTTTGTTTTTGGCCGCGGAACTTCGTACGGTAGCGAGTTCTCCATAAAAAAAACAAAAGGACGATTCAACGGCCAGCTGTCTTATACCTTATCAAGAACCACCAGAAAATTCAAAGATCTGAACGATGGAAGATCCTTTTCTGCCAAGTATGATCGCCTACATGATCTTTCGGTATTGACAAATTTTGTTTTTAACTCCAGATGGACGTTTTCTTCTGTATTCGTTTACGGAACTGGAAATGCTTTGAATCTTCCTATTGCCCGTTATGTCCTCCAGGGAAATGTTATCAACGAGTACGGTACACGCAATGCGTTTCGCATGCCGGCCTACCACAGGCTTGATCTTGCAGCAACCTTTGCCGGTCACAAAAAAGCGCGCTGGCAATCCTTCTGGGTGTTTTCAGTGTATAACGTCTATAGCCGACGGAATCCTTATTATATCTACTTCGAAACGGAAGGTAATCTGGAAGAGCCTGAGTTGAAAACCAGTATAAAGCAAGTATCCTTATTTCCTGTTATACCGACTGTCACATACCGGATAGAATTTTAACGACATGAAAAAACTTTTATTTCTAATCATTGTCGCGATCGTGCCGGGATGTGTACCGGAATCCGATTTTGATAACATTGCTTATGAGCCCAAACTGGTGATCGACGGGGCCATTGAATCAGGAGGATTTCCAACGGTTGTTCTAAGCAAAAGCGCCTCATATTTCATGAATATCGATTCCTCGAACATCCGTGATCTGTTCATGTCGACAGCCAAAGTAACAGTAAGCAACGGGACCGATTCGGAAGTACTTACATTAAAACGCGACGACTCATCATTTCCTCCTTATGTGTATGAAGGAACCAGGTTAAAAGGCGAGTCTGGAAAAACATATACCCTTACCGTTGAATCAGAAGGAGAACTTTACACATCAACTACCACGATACCCGAGCCTGCCAAGCTGGATAAATTATGGTTCGAGCTTTCCCCGGGCGAGGATTCGCTTGGATATGTTTACGCTCAGTTTACGGACCCGGCTGACGAGACGAACTACTACCGGATATTTACGGAAAGACTTCATCGCGATACGCGATTCATCCCGGTTTATCTGTCAGCGATGGGTGATCGATATTTTAATGGCCAGCAATTTACATTCACCATTCTCAGGGGCCCTGAGAACTACACGGATATAATTGACGACCTGTACTTCAAGAGAGGTGACAGCGTGCGCATCAAGCTGTGCTCCATGGACAAGGCACATTTCGATTTCTGGCGTACTGTCGAACGTGAATTGTACGTCACCGGCAACCCATTCTCGTCCTCCGGAAACGAGATCATTTCAAATATTGAGGGCGAAAAGGCATTGGGCGTCTGGGGAGGATATGGCGTGTCGTTCTACGCTATCAACATCAAGTAAGTCCAAAGCTTAAAGCTGAAGGCAGAAAGCTTAAAGCTTGGGTTTCTGCTTTTCATCTCGCTAACAAGGCTTCAATTGCAGCAAGTTTCAGGACGGTGACGTTGAAGTACGTATGTTGGATTTAGTGGCTTTTTCAACAATTCCCAGAATTGAGCACAGTTCAAGGTATTTCAACAAAGTTAAAAACTACAGAGCCTTTACATCCACGAAAAGACTTTGCAGGGCTTCCCCAAAAGAATTGTAATCCATCATTATTATTACACGTGCCAAAGTAAGGTGTGGGTTTTCGGCATCGACCTTTAGATGCTAGCGGGTATATAACAGCCAAACCATTTTTGAATCTTATGAAGAAAACATTTTTAAAGTTTGGCGTATTCATAGTCGCTGGGGTCATGTTCGTTGGCTGTAACAAAGACGAGGACGAAGTCAAACCGATTGAACCTGAATTCCCTACTGAGTATAGCGAGCTTACAGTTGCTCAAAACAAGACAAAACTGGAAGACAATGGCGTGTCTTTGGTGGGCGATATCACAACATTCAAGAATTCCAGTGGGATTCAAACCTCTGTTGCCTTTACACAACACCTGGAAGGAAGCACGGTTCCTGAAAATATTGGCGGCCGTGTGAGCAACAACAGTGGTGTAAAATTATTAAAGATTCTTTCCTCTTTTGGACAAGGTAAAACTTCTCCGAGCAAAACCATGAAAGGGCTCCGGATTTCAGAAGACGATGGTTTCACATCTTTCAAGGCGGAGTACGATGAGGTAATAGGTGTCTATACATACCACAGAGCCAACGATTCATGGACTTATGAAAAGACCGGGGACAAGATCATTTTCAAGTTCCCTTCTACTGAAGATGGTACAGTGAACAATGCTCAGTATTCAATCTTTGGCCTTGAAACCGTAACGATCAACAGCAATCTTGGTGGTGAGGATTATAACGGCGATTATCCTACTGCCCTTAAGGCTGAGCTTACAGTTGATAATGTTACAAAGATGGCGTACAATTTTTCGGCCGCCTACAACAATAGCGGTGATCCTTCATCTGTCTCAATATCTTTGACCATCGATACTTATATCCTGGCTTACGAAGTATCCAATAGCACTACAGATGCGAAGTTCGACTACAGTCTGAAAAACGGAGACAAAATACTCTTCGCCTATGGAGCCCGGGCTACAGGTAATTTCTCTTCTAACAGCATTGAGGATAGTGAGGATGCCGGTGATGTGATCACTACATCGAGCGCCTATTTCCAGATCATGAACATCAAGTTCTCCGGTGAAGCGAATGCAAGCGCGTTAGTTGATACCCTTGCTTCGGCTACAACGATGGAGCAGGAACTCGCGGCATGGAATGCAAATTATAAACTGATCGTTTTCTATGATGATTCGAAGAAGAAGATCGCAGACAGCGAATTCTATATCACGGAAGAAGAATACACCGAATGGGAAATGGTTTGGAACGAACAGTCCCAGGAGTACGAATGGGTTGAACACACTGCAACCCGCGAAAGTCTGGAGATCCGCATGGTGTTTGCTGACGGGTCAAAGTCTGACCTTGCAACCTACACTGACGCCGGCTTTGAAGACCTGAAGGACTCTTTCGAAAGCTTCATTGAAGACCTCGAGAACGACTAAGGTTTTCAATAATCAAAAAGCAAAAACAAAAAAGACTGCTGTAACGGGCAGTCTTTTTTTATTGGCGAAAACGGAAATAACAAATCGCCATTTTAAAAGACCATTACAGTAACCTCGATAAAGTTCTGTAATTCATGTTGGTTATCGATTGGTTGAAGATTTCCAGCATGTAATAATGAAGACCAAGGCGTCTTTTAACTAAAACCTACTGCAGTAAAAATCTTAACTGGCTTATTGATCTAAAATGGCATGCGTCATTGAACTGCCACCGAGCACAGCATTGATAACATTCTGCACCAATAAAGATAAAAAATGCAGTCGTCGGGCAGATTAAAGTTTACGCTATGAAATGGAAATCGTAGAGAAATGGTGAGAGTGTGAATAATTTTCGATCTTTACTTATAGTAAAAAGACACTATTAACGTTCCGAAATGAAACAAGACATTGTTTCATTTCAGAACATCTGCAACCGGAATAATCAAAAGAAAACGCTCTGAATCTTGTTCAGAGCAACGTTTAGATATTGGCAATTGAAGTAATAAATTGATTGGAAAGACATAGGCCATACGTTATTTAGCACTCGATCACATAATGTATACTTATTTAAACTAACGCCTTATGATAAAGAAAAATTATTTTCCTTATGTACTTACAGTTTTATTATTGACTGCCTTTGAATCGGAGGGACAAAACTCCATAAGCCCTATAAAACCAAATGCCGCCGTCGGTAAGTCCGCACAGAAGGCCTCCGCTACACGCGTCGTAATGATTGGCACCGGCACGCCGGCTATAGATCCTGATCGCTCCGGGCCTTGCACAGCAATTATCGTAAACGACACCGCGTATCTAGTTGACATGGGCCCAGGTTTAGTACGAAGGGCCAGGTCGGCACAAGTTTCCCGTGCTATTCCAGCGCTTGATCCAACGAAATTCCGTGTCGTGTTTGTAACGCATTTACATTCTGATCATACTGTTGGCTATCCTGACTTGATCTTTTCTCCCTGGACATTGGGGCGAAGATTTCCCTTAGAAGTCTATGGACCTAAAGGAATTAAGTCGATGACAGAACATTTGCTAGAAGCATATCGCGAAGACATTGAAACACGGACCAACCCCCATGGAAATCAGCGTGATTTTCCCGAGGGTCACAAAGTAAATGCACACGAGATTACATCTGGCGTGATCTATAAAGACAATAATGTAACAGTGACAGCTTTTGCCACAAAGCATGCTATGGAAAGTTATGGCTATAGGTTCGATACCAAGGATCGGAGTATTGTTATTTCCGGGGACACTAATCCAACAGAGGCTACCATCGCCGCTTGCAATAATTGCGATGTTCTAATTCATGAAGCTCATTCGCCGGCATGGATTGAATCACGTCCAGCGACATTCCAAAAATTCTCCTCCCAATACCACACAACAACGCCTCAGCTATCTGAGCTGGCAAAGAGGGCGAAGCCTAAACTACTTATACTCTATCACTGTGGTACCTTTTCTTTGGAAGAAATATTTAGGGAGATGAGCACGTCCTATCCGGGGCACTTTGTGGTCTCTCGGGATCTTGATGTTTACTAAATTAAACCTTAGACCTATCAAGAAGGTATGGTAGTAGTTGCGAGACTTTGCATATCCCGCTGAGACTAGTCTGGAAAAGAATACAGCCGGACAACTATTTAGATTATAGTTGCACATTAGAAGTACTGGAAACCTGTGATAAGTTCCTGCCTCCGCAAAAGCTCCGGGAAGGAGAAACCTTAGTTTCTTCATACTCCTTTGCTTGGACAAATATCAAACCCTCTTGAAACTTGAAAAATGCAAAAAAACAGGATTCTGTCTTACGATTCAAGAGCAAAGAAATTATTGAAAAAGTTTTTATAATCAGGAATGGTTTGAGCTATCTTATGGAAGATTTTACAAAAATGCTTAAGCCATTCACTTTTATTCTATTGATGTGTTCCCTGATTATGTCTTGTTCAAAAAGACTAGAAAATCTTCACGATACAGAAATCACAAAATGGAAGGACAATAAAACGGCTGCCATTTCCATCACCTTTGATGATGCCACGATCAATCAATTTCGTCAGGCGTTACCCATTTTGGATACACTTGGATTCAAGGGCACGTTTTTTATCAACACAGCTGATATTCCGGGCTCAAAATTTCCTCCAAAATATTTTGGAAGACCACTTGATCAGATTGTTAAAGAGACTGCCACTGTTCCCACAAGTCAAGACAATTTATTTGAGCGTGCTTCTGCCTTGCGCTTCCTTCCTCTTGAAAATGCAATAGCATCTCACAACAGTGCTGGCTCGCTTTATGAAACAGGAAAGTCTGCTGAAGCCTGGAAAGTTGTCGATGACGCCTTTGCCTTGACCAGAAAAAAGAAGTCCATCCAGGAAGTTCGGCCTGTACTCTTACGAGGCGAGCTTATAACCTGGGATGAAATCAAACAATTTGCTGCACATGGCCATGAGTTTGGAAGTCATACCATCTCTCATCCACGCCTTGCTGTTCTTGATGAGCCCAACTTGTCGTACGAACTGGAGAAATGCAAAGAGGAAATTCTGTATCAGCTTGGACCGGAGCATACTTTTTCGGCCGAGTGTCCTTTTGGAACAGAAAATGAACGCGTCATGGAGTATGCTTATAAGATTCATCCCGCCTTGCGCAACAGAATGCCTGAGCCCTTCCTTAAAGAATTGAACCGGGCAAGTACAGAGATTCCTGGAAATTCATCCAAAGAAAAAGAATATGTGCAATGGCAAAGAGGTCCTCTGCAAAAGACTACAGTAGAACTCATGAAATCGTACGTCGATACAATACTCGTTCACGATAATGTTTGGCTTGTATTGACCTTTCATGGTATAGACGGCGTGGGTTGGGAAGCAAAACCACATGCTGAGCTAAAAGAATATTTTTCATATATGAAAAAGCATGAAGATAAACTTTGGGTCGCTTCTTTTGGCGACGTTACAAAGTACATGCGCGAGCGAATGCATGCAAGTGTTAAAGTTGATAAGCAACCGGATAAGGTAGTGGTAAACTTAACGCATTCCCTTGATCAAAATCTTTATAACCTTCCTCTAACAATGAAAACCTATATCGATGACGACTGGAAAGAAGTAAGCGTTAAGCAAGGAGATAGAAACGCTAGTGTTAAATCGCAAACCGATTCTAAAGGAACTTATATTTTATATTTGATTTTACCGAATGGAGAATCTGCTGAAATAACAGGACGGTGATGGAGTTGCAACATCTTAACCACAGGTAATGATGTGCTTCAAGACTAGTAGTTAGCAGTTACTCCACGCCTACTGTTTAAATTGCAAGGCACTTCAAATACCCTTTTTAAACTCACTTATATTTTCTTTCGTAACTAAATACAACGGATCAGATACTAATCAATTTGATCGTTGACTCAATACTTGCTTGCCATAGTCTGCATATTCAACATCAGGAAGATCAAATGGAATGGCAGCCAAATTCTTTTGATTTTGGAATAACCCGGCCAAAGGATACGTATATAAAATTCTGCTCCTTTATCTACAAAACGTTTAGTCAGCCAAGGACAGGCAATGCAATCAATCTTTGCCGTTCACGTGTGATCCATGTCATACCACATTTATCTATTGGAAAGTACAAGAATACAAATTGCAAATTCAATTCTATTCTATTCTATTCTATTCTATTCTATTCTATTCTATTCTATTCTATTC
>CAZAHL010000266.1:0-10599 GCA_964484845.1 uncultured Chryseolinea sp.
CTTCTCAACTGATTAATATACCAATCCGCATTTAAATAACTTAAAACCATGATGCGAACATCCGTTCTGAGCCCTTCAACTTCTTGCAAATACCATAATGGAAACGTGTCATTATCGCCTCCCGTAAATAAAATGGAATTCGGTGCGCAACTTTGTAAAATATTTCGGGCATTGTCCATTTGGAACGTTCTGCCTCGACGATTGTGATCATCAAAATTCTGATAAGCCATCCATCCTGGCACTGCAAGGAAGACAAAAGGCAAACTGTAAAATGCTTTTTTGCGGGTCAGTGTAAAATTTGCCAGCGCCATAACACCAATGCCTATCCACAAACAGTACGCTATAAATGAGCCGACGTAGATATAGTCGCGCTCCCTCGGCTCGTTTGGGGGAGAATTAAGATAAGTCGCCAAAACCACACCTGTAATCAGAAAAAATATACAAACCGTAAAAAAATCATTCTTGTTTTTATAGTACTGATAAATACCACCAACAAGTCCCAGTATCAAGGGCAACATCCAGTATTGATTACGGGCCTTACTGGGAATGGATCCTGTTAACTTATCCCATGGTTTTAGCCATGAACTATATTGTTCATCGCCTTCCCGTCCGGCAAAATTAAACATGAAGTAACGAAAATACATCTCACCTAACTGGAACCTGAGCATGTACTCAAGATTATCTACAAAGTCTGGTTTTTCATTTTGTTTTAAACCCGTCCATTCGCGGTAAGCACGTATATTGTTTTTTTCACTGCTATACATCCGCGGCAAGATCGTTTGTCGCGCCTGTTGATACTGATATACCGAGGTTGTTCCCGCTACCTTATAGCTCGCATTATCTTTAAAATACATCTTGTCCTTTACTTGTGTTCCTTCAACTTCCGCGTCGAAGTAATTCCCATACAATAAGGGTGCAGATGCATACGATTCGCGATTCATATAAGCTTTAATGAGGGCAAGATCTTCCGGATTAGTCTCATCGATCGGCGGGTTGTGATTTGACCTTATAAACAACATCGCGTAAGGAACAAAACCCAAGAGAAGAAATACAGCCGCCAACGTATATTGAAGATATTTTCGATACCGATGCAGCAAAAAACCAAAAAGAAAGATCAGTAAAATTACCATTGCCGATGCTCCAGTGTAAAATGGAAAATGAAGTGTGTTGACAAAAAACAAATCAAAAGAAAACATCAGTTCAAAAAAACCAACCGCTATCAACCGATTAATTACCATTACAATAGTTAACCCGAACCCAACGGTGAGCAAAAAATTAAAGACCGTAATTTTCCTGTTGTGAACATACCAGCAAAACGGCAACAAAGGAAGAGCAAGCAGGCACATGGGATGCACGCAGTAAGACAACCCAGCGAGATAAAAAATAAGAATAAGCCTGCGAGAACGAGCGTCCTTGCACAGGTCTTTTCCCGTAACGATTAACCAGACAAGCAACAGCAGAAAAAAAGAGGCAGCGCCATAAGTCTCTGCCTCAACAGCTGAAAACCAAAACGCATCTGAAAAAGCAACGCACAGACTGCCGCACAGAGCCGAAAGAGTAACACCGGCAATTACAGCTCTTCCCCTAAGGGTCGTTACCCCACAGCCAAACGAATAGATCAAATGGAAAACAATAAAAACCGTAAGGGCTGAGAATAGAGCACTCATCAAGTTAATAGTCCAGGCGACTTTTGTTACGTCATTTAAAGCCAGCATAGAAAATAATCTGCCAAACAATAAAAACAGTGGGTTACCTGGCGAATGGGGAACTTGCAGTTTATAGGCGGAAGCTATAAATTCAGAACAGTCCCATAGACTTGCCGTAGGTTCCAGGGTAATCACATAGGTGGCGAGTGCTATTACAAATACAGCCAGGCCGCCTATGTGCTTAATTGCATTTTTTTTTATACGTCCGAATAGCTCCTTCCGATGAATCCGTTGAGTACCAATAATGCCAATGAACGGCAGTAAAAAACCCGAAAGCAGTAAGGGTGGAGCAATCCATAACGTCAAAATCCCAAATCCATATTCAACTGGGTCGACGATCATACAGCCATAAGCGACAATTATTAAAAGGAAGGAAATGCAGAAACAGTAAAGATCTTTTCTTGAAAACATAGGCGGTGCTGAAATAGAAGCACCGGCAAGGCTAACCAAGCGAGCTACGTTTAAGCGTTAACAAGTGTAAAGTAGTGTTAACAGAGAGTTAAACACGACAAAGATCTACGAACGTAGAACCAAAAATTGTATTTTTAATACATGACATTATCATCACCTACTTCTGCAAGCAACTGCTGCCGCCTGAATAACCACCCAACAAGATGACAAATCTGGAAACACAGCAACTCCAACACTTTAACACCTCAACACCTCAACACTTTCTAGTATGAAAAACCAGCATTTACGAACGATTATAGTTTGGGGAACTATTGTCCTTGGCTGCCTTATCATTGTTCAAACCTATTGGTTTACGAAAGCTTTTAATGTTGCTGAAAAGCAGTTTGACCATAGTGTTCAAATGGCCATTAAGAAAGTAGCTGACTCACTTTCAAATAAACATCAAATAAAAAAACTGTCCTCAAACTTCTTTTTTGTTGATACTGAAACCGATCTGGACAACACAGAACTGGACAATCTCCTGAAAAAAGAATTTGCGTTGCGTGACCTGAATATGGGATACGAATTGGGAATTTACAGAGCAGATGACGATACGCTCGTATTTGGAAATTACATCGAAGCGACGAAGAAAAAACTTTTTGCGGAGGACTCCGGAGAGTCTTTTAGGTATTCCGGGGAAAAGAATTTTGCGGTATATTTTCCCAAGAAAAAAAGTTATGTCGCCGCCCAACTTGACATCTGGATCTTTTCAACCATTGTGCTTTTACTCATGGTGGGATTTTTCGCTTATGCCATTGCTTCCTTACTAAGGGAAAGAAAGTTTGCAGAGCTTAAAAGTGATTTCATAAATAACATGACACATGAATTCAAGACACCTGTTACCAATATTAAAATTGCCGCTGAAATTTTAAACCAAAAGTTTAGAGATCACGACGGAACAAAAGCATACCTCGATATTTTGCTAAAGGAAAATGAAAAGCTTCGAATGAAGATTGATCAGGTTTTGTTAGGAGCAACACTGGATTTTAAGAAACATCCAAGCTTTTCTACAATGGATGTTCACGAATTAATTAACGAGTGTGCAGAAGCGTTTCAGCTTAAAATACAACAGAGAAACGGCAATCTCAACCTTGAGCTAAACTCTAAAAGCCAATATATTTTAGGGGATCGGGAAATGCTTGCACAAGCAATTAACAACATAATCGATAATGCCGAAAAATACTCCCCACTTAATCCGCAAATCACCGTACGGACGAATGAAAATGAAAATGATATTGAAATTATAATAGTTGATAAAGGTATCGGTATTTCAAAAGATGCAAAATCAAAAGTATTTGAAAAATTCTTTCGTGTATCAACCGGAAATGTTCACGGTGTAAAAGGCTTCGGTTTGGGATTGAGTTTCGTGAAAGCAGTTGTTAAAAAACACAGGGGCTATGTTCATCTGCTCAGCCGATTAAATCAAGGTACAGAAGTAAGAATTATTTTGCCTAAAGCATGAAAGAGAATTTACAAATCATGCTCGTTGAAGATGATGAAAGCCTGGGGTTTCTCATAAAAGATAGCTTAGACGAGTTAGGATGGAAAGTTCATTTATATAGGGACGGAGAAAAAGGGTTTTCAGCATTTCATAATCACACCTTTGATCTTTGCATTCTTGACATCATGTTGCCACGCAAAGATGGATATGATCTCGCTCAGGATATTCGAAGATATAACCAGCAGGTTCCTATTATTTTTTTAACGGCTAAAAGTCAAACCGAAGATAGGATTCGCGGCTTTGAACTTGGGGCTGATGACTATGTTTGTAAACCTTTTAGCATAGAAGAATTTAAATATCGCATTCAGGCGGTTTTAAAAAGGTCGGCAGGGCTATCGACGTCAACTGACCGAATGGCACATTTAAGAGCAGGGTGCTCCACATTGGACCTACACAACCTCGTGCTAAATTCCAACGGGATGGTTACTCAACTTACTTATAAAGAAGGAAAGATTCTGGAGATTTTTTTCAGGCATTGCAATAAATTGATTGAACGGGAAGTGTTTCTGAAAACAGTATGGGAAGAAGATGGTTTTTTCGTAGCCCGAAGCATGGATGTTTTTATTTCTCGAGTCCGCAAGTATTTGCAAAAAGATCTAGGTCTGAAAATTGAAAATATAAGAGGAATAGGATACATCCTTAAAGAATCATCCCAACAACAGTATCTGTAAGAGCTTATTTTTTCCTTTTTTTTACCCTCCTATAAATGCCATCAATACCATATACAAGCCCTATTCCTGCTACAGCAAAAACTAAAATATACAAGAGGTTAATATCGGCATTCCGCAGGAGGGACCACTTCCACATAAGTTCTGATCTTAGGACCTTGTAATTAGTAAAATATTGCTCTCGGCCATGTAGGCAGGATATTCAACGATTAGGCTAACTTACAATTCCTCTTATTCCTCACTTTAGGTCGTCGAGTATTCGCAGATGAAAATTCAGTAGGAGGCTTTATCGTTCCTCTGTTCATTGTTGTAATCTCAATACATTTGAAGTCCAATGATCAAATGATACAACTTACTTGCAAAATGTACGCATTTTAAACTCGTCATAAAATGAAGAAGCAAAAATTACTTATCCTTATCGTTCTTTTAGGTGCCATTCTCTTTCTATCAATTAAAGTATATAGGTCGGAGCAAAAGAAAAGGTTCATGAAGGAAGATCTGATCGAATTGTCTAAAATTAAATACGGGCTCTTCAGTGTAGATGAGTGGAAGCAGATTCTTGCTTCTATAATCACAAAGAAAGTTGAGGATTTTAATTTTGAAGGTGCTAATAGAGAAAAAATGCGAAAAGAGATTTCCACATTTCTTTATAAACAGATTGATCAGTTTGAACAAAGATTCCGGGAGCAAAATTCCGGAACAATATCCGGCTTCTTTAAAAACAGTATTGCGACGTTAAGTGGGGGATTCACAGGTTTAAAACGAGAGATCCCAAACATCACCGAGGACATTATTGATTTCATGAATGATCCAAAAAACAGAAAGGCCGTAAGGGAATATATCATTCAAAAAATGAGCGCCTATGCGGACAATACCTTTTCTAAGATTGACTATTCGACCCATAATGAAATATTGGCCAGATACAATTACAAAGATAGAAGCGCTGCTTTAGCAGGTCTTACAGATCAAATCAAAACGGCAGACAGCGGCAACAAACATTTTACGAACAGCTTGTTGATCATGGCAGCGTTAACCGGATTGTACATCATTCTTTCAAAAGGATTATCCAAAAACGAATTTTTACTAATTACAATCAGTTGTTTTACACTTCTCATCACCGGACTTTTATTACCTATGATCGAGATTGATGCCCGTATTGCCAATATGAACTTTAGTCTTCTGGGAGAATCCGTAAGTTTTAAAGACCAGGTGTTATATTATAAAAGCAAAAGCATCCTGGAAGTGGTGCAGTTAATGGTAACACAAGGCCGAGTTGATTTGATTTGTGTCGGAATATTGGTGTTAACATTCAGCATTTTATTCCCTGTTGCCAAATCAATCTCATCTATACTTTATGTGTACTCAAGCGATTTAAAGTCAAATAGATTTATTCAATTCATGGTCTTTAAAACTGGCAAGTGGTCTATGGCCGACGTCATGGTGGTAGCCATTTTCATGGCTTATATCGGATTTGCGGGAATTATTACTGAGCAGCTAAAACAACTAGAGACCCTGACACAAAATGTTGATATATTGACGACCAACAAATCTGCCCTGCAGGCCGGGTTTTTCTCATTTACTTCTTTCTCTGTATTGAGCTTATTGACCTCCCATAAGCTTCAATATGAATAACTATACCGGACTAGTCAAGACGTTCGATTCTTGAAGACTACTCCACTACAATTTGCGCTTCATCCATTAAAATTGCCGGCGTAGCTTTAGCGAAGGCGGACCTACCTCTCTGCAAGGTTTCCGCGAACTACGTAGAGAAGAAAATATATTGCCTAACGGTCGCGCTACTGTTTAAAAATGGCCTGGAAGCGCTCCATAGGGTTGCCATTTTCGTCATTCAGCGTCCAGCACATGCTGAATTGTTGCAAGCATTATCATAACCCCAGCAAGCAATAGAAACAACACCAACTGTCGTCTTGACTTACTACGCATAATCGGTTTAATCATGTTTAAATTTGTTTAGAGGCTTTGATATTTTATACCTAGTATCACAAGCGTATATACTATTGGTTGAAATGATTCATCTGGCGCGTAGGAAGTTTTAATGGTTTTTTTTAAATACTTCCACCCTCTAACCTGCATAATTATTTTTAATTCCAGTTAACCGTTGTTAAGGGCCCAAATTCCTTATTAGTGTCTAACTCTGCCTGGGGGATGGGGAACAAATAATGTTTATCCTCAACATAGGAAACCCCGAACAAAGCCTGTAATTCGATATTCATCACTTCTTCTAATATGCCCCAACGTTTGAGATCATTGTACCGGATTTGTTCTCCCATAAATTCAAGCTGCCTTTCTCGTTTTAGCAATTCGAAAGCCTGGTCTGGCGTATAGGTACCGTTGTATGGAAATGCTCCTATGCGATTACGAACCTGGTTAATAAAACCAATTCCTGCATTTACATTCCCTAGTACTAGCTGGCATTCAGCTCTCATGAGCAATACATCTGCGTAGCGCATCAGACGAATATTATTCCCAGTCTGAATACCGTTTTCAATGGGTTTGTTTTCTCTATTCGTGCCCTTCCTGTACCAATATCCTTTACCTGCGAAATCAAAATCCTCAACACCTTCCGGGCAGTTGTCACAATAGGTTTGATCACCAATTGTACCGCCGTAAAATGTAAGGGCAGCGCGGGGATCTACATAGGCTGTACCACTTTCATTGCTATATTGAAAGTCTGCTACACGGCGGGGTTGAAAAGCCCAGTTGGCCCAGTCTGTCCAACTGTACAATTGAGCATGTGCGTTTTGTCTTCCGGGGTTATCACTAGTTTCTGGGTCACTAAATATATAAGACGAGTTTGTCCCGGGGATATGAGAAAATTGGATTTCAAAAACACTTTCCTTGTTATTTTCATTGGTTTCACCAAAATTATCGTCCCAATCTTTACCTGGAAGCAGGCTGTATTTTTTGCCTTCCATTTTTATAAATTCTGCCTCCGCTTCGTTATATTTTTTAGCGTACAAATACAACTTACCGAGGAAGCCAGTGGCAGCGCCCTTAGTCGCTCTGCCAAGAAATTCAGCATTCCATTCTTCGGGCGACAAAATCTGTGCTTGTATAAAATCAGCCTCGGCCTGAGCCCAAACTTCTGCTACCGGAGCTCTCGGAGCGTTCCCATTTCCTTCTGTAATGAAAGCGGTTCTTATGGGTACGCTGCCCCAGTGAAAAGCAAGTTGGCTATACGCCCAGCCCCGAAGAAAGTAAGCATCTCCCAGGGAACGAGAAACAATCGGATCTGCACCATTTTTTTCAGCATATTGAACTCCCTTGTCAATGACAAGATTTGAACGCAGTATCATTCTATACAACAATCGCCAGTATGACCTGATGGGCGCGTTAGTATTATTATGCTGATATCGTAATAGCGCCTGAATTTCTGGTTCATTGGCTGACGGCGGCCGTCCTTCAAATTCGTTTGCCAACCCATCAAATACTTCAGGTAATTCCCAAGTAAACGCTCTGTCGTGGAAAAAGGAGGAGTATATAGCAAAAGCCCCTTCTTCAATTTGTTTGGGTGTAGTAAAATACGTTTCCGTATTTTTACTATTTGGATCGGCGTAATCCAGGATCTCATTATCGCACGCACCTATCACGAGTATGCTGATGATTAGTACACAGTATTTTAAATGCATATTTTTTTCAATTTCTTTTGATTAATTAAGACGTGCCTGAAAACCCAACATTATCATTTTCGGTCTAGGCCACGAATTTCCACTATCAACTCCTCTGGATAAATTATTACCCCCAACCTCCGGGTCATATCCATATTTGTACTTGCAAAAGGTAACGTAATTATATGCGCTGCAATAGACCCTGAGATTTTCCAAACCAATCTTTTTACAGAATGATCTTGATAGCGAATACCCTATGGAAACCTGTCTTATTTTAAGGTAATCCCCATCGCTTAGCTTCAGCGTTGAAGGCCTGTTGTTTTGCGCTGGATCGCTGAGCACCGCTCTTGGAACAATACCATTGCCCGGATTAGATTCACTCTGCCATCGGTTAAGAACATAGGTGCTTTGATTCAATACAAAACTACCGCCCCGCACCTTGTTATAATTTCCATCATAAATACTTGACCCTAATATTCCCTGCAGAAACATATTAAAATCAACGCCTTTAAAATCAAGGTTCAGGTTTAAACCAAAGGTGTGAATAGGGTGAGGGCTGCCTATTTTGGTACGATCGTTATTGTCAACATGGCCATCACCATTTATATCCCGAAATCTTACATCCCCTGGCGATGTGGTACCTAGTTGAAATTCATTAAAGCCTTTCTCCTGCGCGGCGGCATTGGCTGCGTCAAGGTCTTGTTGAGACATGAATATTCCATCTGCTATAAACCCGTAGAAATAACCAGGCGGATTACCTGTGTCCGTTCGATTTATACCATCGAGGTACGAGCCATCGCCAAGAGAAGTTACCTTGTTTTTATTATGGGTATAATTTCCGTTAAAGGAAAAATCGAGATCCTTAATATTTGACCGGTACCCCACCTGGAGTTCGACTCCCTGGTTTTCCATACTTGCAGCATTTACGATCGCGCTACCGCTTCCACCACTGTCGCCATAGCCGAGCGAAGTGGCTTGCGGAACTTCGTATAAGATATCCCTGGTTTCTTTTCTATAATAATCAGCTGTAATTGTTAGCTTATTTCTAAGAAATGCCATGTCGGCACCAATTGATATTGTTTCTGCCGATTCCCATTTGATATCATTGGATGCGTTATTTATTACTGTAGCACCATTGTGCCGGGCTTCCTGCACTCCAAAAGGATAATAAACATTGACGTAGTATACCTGGGAAAGATACCTGAATTCGCCAACGGCATCATTACCCGATAGGCCCCATCCAGCACGTAGTTTTAGCTGATCGAATAAATTGAATGATTTGATAAAATTCTCTTCATGTACTTTCCAGGCAACCGCTACGGAAGGAAAGATGCCCCAACGATTCGCGGGCGCAAACCGGGGAGAGCCATCCGCCCGCATGTTCATTGCTAATAAATATTTATTATTAAACTGGTAATTCAGACGACCGAAGTAAGAAAGGTATGCGTACTTACTGATCTTATCCTCGATAACAAGATGTATAGGAGCAGTTAATACATTTGGAATTGATAAATCAAGATCTTGGCCAAAAATACCGGAACGTCCACTAATAGATCCATTCTGCCAGGTGTTTCCTGCCATGATGGAAAAATTGTGCTTACCTATTATATTCCTGTAGGTAATGTATTGTTCGATTAATGGGGAAAAACCATAATAATTCGTTTTGGTTATCCGGGCGGGAAGTGTTGCGTCCCCAGCAATTCCTCCCGTGTATGAATTATTCGACGATTGGTCCCTGCCGAAATCGCCGCCTAAACCGGCTTGGATCTTATAGGTTAGTCCTTTGATGGGTTCAACTTCAGCCCAAAGAGCAACCTGATAGTTCAAGCCAATGCCCGAAATATGATTATTTGAGCCAGTTATTAAAGGGTTACGCATTTCCACAATATCCGTTAGGAGGTTCCCGGTGGAGTAATTTCCCGTGCTATCTGTAACAGGAAAATAGGTCGGGGCAGTTATAGCTTGATCAAGATTACCTGGATTGCCAGCTTCGCCCCCGCCCGTGAAATTATTGTAGGTAAAAGCGAAGTTATTACCGGCCTTTAGCCACTTCCTTATATTAAAATTGTTCTTAATTCGGAGATATACATTGTCATCGGACATACCTAAAAATGTCGGGTTTTCAGTATGCCGGTACCCCATACCTAGAAAGTAGTTCACGTGATCAGATCCGCCAGAAAAGTCAATGTTTAATTCTCTGTTCTGGCCGGTTTTAAAAACCTCATCCTGCCAGTCCGTTCTATCAACACGCGTTTCACCCGAAAATAACTTCGGAGTCGCTGCAATCCCTGAGGTGCTTAATATCTCAAGCGCAAAATCAGTATATTGATTGGCATTCATCACATCCAGTTTTTTGGGAACCTGCGATATCCCCTCATAGTAGCTCACATTAATTTTCATAGGACCGGGTTCGCCGTTTTTGGTGGTGATCAATATCACGCCGTTGGCGCCCCTTGAACCATAAATTGCTGCAGAGGATGCGTCTTTAAGAACTTCAATATTTTCAATGTCGTTAGCATTAACAGTTGCTAAGTTGCCTCCTAGGAAACCATCAATGACTACTAGGGGATCGGAATTGTTAAATGTAGTTATTCCGCGGACGCGAATGGTGCCTTGGGAAACATCGACACCGGTTGCCCTACCCT
>CAZAHL010000267.1:0-10586 GCA_964484845.1 uncultured Chryseolinea sp.
CTGGCGTCGGAAGTTTTGCGTTTCTTGCCCCTGTACCTGTTACTCTTGCCGGCAAAAGGCCTAAGCGCATTGAAATTGCAGACCTTGACCTCGACGGCAAGCCGGAGCTTATTGTCACCGCACAAACAAGCAATACGGTAACGGTACTGGTCAATCAAAGTACGCTCGCCACCATTTCATTTTCGCCGGCTCCCCCTATTCATATAACAATTCCAGGGGCTGTCAGTACCGAAGGGCTGGCCGTCGCTGATGTCAATGGAGATGGCTTGCCAGATATTGTTACAAGTCAATATCAGATCAACTCTAACATTTATATTATTGAAAACAAAAGCTCTCCGGGATCTATTCTACCCGGAGTAATTACTTCCCTTGCCGTTAACACGCCTATAAAAAACATTCGGGTCGGCGACCTTGATGGCGATGACAAACCAGATATCGCATTTACTCAAGTTGGAAATTCAAGCGTCGGGGTCTTTTTAAATCAAACGACCGGTGCTATCACTTTTGACGATTTGAAAACTTTTGCAACAGACATATCTCCCTCTGGCATTGACTTTGGCGATCTGGATGGCGACGGGAAGCCTGATATTGGTATTGCATCAACCACTAAAAAATCGTTAACGATTTTAAACAATATCAGTACGCCTGGAAACCTGGCCTTTGACAAACTGGTACAGGCCACCACGTATATCAACCGGCATATCGCCATGGCTGATGTTGATACCGATGGGAAACCTGATATTGCCTTTACAAGTATTGATGATAACAATTTAAATGTGCCTGCGTCAAAGGTTTCTATCTTCCGGAATAAAAGTTGTATGATCCCCAAGGTCACACCTGAAGGCCCCTTAAATGTTTGCGCAGGGTATACATTTCAATTAAAGGCAACAAATGGTGCAGGCGCTACCTACGAATGGACTAATCTCACAACCAGTTCATCCCTAACCGGAACGCATGAATTTACTCCAACAGTATCCGGCGACTACGTAGTAAAGGCTATTTCCGAAGGTGGAACCTGCAATGAAAATTCCAATACCGTAAAATTAACAATCTCGCCCGGTGTTGCTGCTGATCCGCTGCCCATCAACGATGGGCCTACTTGTATCGGTAATACGCTAACGTTATCAATTTCGAACGATCTTGGAGCAGGATTTACCTATGAATGGACAGGGCCAAATAATTATACAGCTACCGGCGTTGCACCGCCGCCCATCGCCAATTTCAGTTTACTACATGCCGGACGTTACTTTGTTGATGTGAAAGCCGCCAGCGGATGCGTAGCCCGAAGGGAGTCTACCCTTGTAGAGGCCGTTGATCTCCCTCAATTCCAAGTAAGTTTTTCGGGTGGTGACGTCATCTGCTCTGGAGATCTGAAACAATTGTTCGTATCTCCCATTGCACCTGGTTTTACATATCAGTGGTATAAAAGATCGACCGGCGTAATTACAGGGGCAAACTCTACTTTCTATACAATCGGTGCTTCCGGTGAATTTTATTATACGGCAACGTCAACCAATCCAAGCTGCCCGGTAGTAACTTCGCAAAGTGCTACATTTACCTTAGTAACGTTGCCGGTAGTAGCATTTACGGCCCCGGCCTCGGCGTGTAAAGGCCAAGAAATAACCTTTGTTAACCAGACAACTTCCGATGTGCAGGCTCCGGCCACGTATCTGTGGGATTTTGGTGATGCCACCGTGTCAACGGATAAAAATCCAAAACACATCTATTCAAATCCAGGATCTTTCGCCGTAAAGCTTACCGTAAGCTACAATGGGAATGCCTGCCCGGCCACGGCAATTAATCCACCCATCGTTATAACAGATGCTCCTCCGGTGGCCATTACTACAGACCTAAATAAATTTGAAATATGCGCTGAGGAAAAGCTCGTTCTACTGGTGGCAGGATCGTTTACCGGCTATTCATGGAGCACCGGAGCCACAACGCCTCAATTGGAAATTGAAGAACCAGGTGATTATAGTGTGAACGTAACGGCCGCGAATGGCTGTGAACTGAAGGCAACTACCACTATATCGCGCTTACCTGAACCGTTGGTTTCAGTCTCGGCTACTCCCGAAATAATAGAAGAAGGTCAAAGCACGCAGCTGTTGGCATCGGGACTCGAGAATTATAACTGGACGCCTTCTGAAACTCTATCGGGCTCCACGATTGAGAATCCAGTGGCTATGCCCTTGACTTCCACGACGTATACCGTGACCGGCAAAGATAGCAATAACTGTAAAGGTAAAGCGACTGTCGATGTCAGGGTAAAGGGGGAAGCGATTGTTAAAAAATTAAAGCCATCAAACTTCTTTTCCCCGGATCAGGGAGATGCCGTCAATCCCTTTTGGATCGTCGAAAAGATAGACGAATATCCCCAGTGCGCAGTTACAATCTACGATGATAAAGGCGTGAAGGTTTTTAATGCACAGCCTTATATGAATGACTGGGACGGGACGTTCAATGGTAAACGCTTGCCAGATGGAGTTTACTATTACATTATTCGCTGTGAGGGAGAAGAAAGCCTGCCCCGCTCGGGAAGCATTACGGTGTTACGATAGGATTAGAAATTTTAGATTGACGATTTTAGATTGTAGATTGATGGTGTCTGCGGAACTCTTCAAACTTGAATCGAGCATCCAATCTAAAATCGTAAATCTAAAATCTACAATAATCCGGGGCTGCGCTTCTGGAAACGCAACTGAATTTTATCCGCACATGCCCTTACCAGACCTAAGATAAAATTATGTTGCTAATCCAGAAGCTGGAAGAGAAAAAGCAGTACTGAATGACGCTAATACTTGGGATCTGTGAAACCCTTCAAACTTGAATCAAGCATCCAATCTAAAATCGTAAATCTAAAATCGTCAATCGCTATATCAATTTCGCTTCCATCACGATTTCTTTTCTGACGTGATAGAATTCCTTGTGAATATTGAAAGGTGCTTCGTCGTTTTGTTTCTTCACATAACTTCCATCCTCTTTCATAATGTATGAATTTACATTATCCTTAAGATTGTAGCGAAGGTTATTAATTGCCTGCTTTTTCAATATTTCTTCGTCCAACAAAAACAGCGATTCAATTCTACGGTCAAAACTCCTAACCATGGCGTCAGCGCTCCCGATGTAAACTTTAGGTTCGCCTGCGTTATGGAAATAATATATGCGCGAATGCTCCAGATATTCACCCACCACAGAAATTACTTCAATGTTTTCACTCAGGCCCTTTCGCCCAGGTCGCAGGCAGCACATGCCACGAACAACCAGCTTAATGCGTACACCTGCTTGTGAAGCTTCATAAAGCTCATCGATAAATTCCTTATCCTGAAATGAATTTAATTTAATAACGACTCCTGAGGGGATCCCATTCCTCGCATTTTCTGCTTCACGTTTTACCAAATTGCACAGTTGAATGCGCATGTCACGAGGTGAAGTTATCAAATTCTGATACGTGGAGGGTTGTGAATGGCCAGTTATAACATTAAAGAATTCAGAAACATCGTTGGCATACACTTCTTTCGTGGTTAATAAACCAATATCCACATACAAGCGCGACGTGGATTCATTGTAATTTCCACTGGAAAGGTGAACATAACGATAGACCTTGTCCTCCTCTTCTTTTCGAACAATTAATAACAGTTTTGTGTGCGTCTTTAAACTGCTGATTCCATAAATCACAAAACATCCGGCTTTTTGTAAACGTTGTGCTTCGCGTAAGTTATTTTCTTCGTCAAAGCGAGCCTTAACTTCAAATAGCACTGACACGTGCTTGCCATTTTCAGCGGCCTTGAGTAACGCAGCGGTTATCCGCGATTCCTTTGCCACCCGGTAAATAGTAATTTTAATGGAAAGCACATGAGGATCATCCGCTGCCTTTTCAACTAACTCGAGGACCGGCTCCATCGAATTATAAGGATGATGAAGAAGAATATCACGTTCTTTCAAAACTTCAAAAAGATCCCGCGTGCCGTGTTCGGGAAAATTAAGAGGTTTGATAGGCTCTGGAAGCGCGGCACGGCTTGTTTTAAATTCCTTATGGTTAATGATCTGAAGCAATCCTGAAAAATCAATCATACTTTCTTTGGGTGTAAAGAAAATATTATGTTCATCTAAATCCCACTGGATCTTGAGAAGGCGCATCATCCAGGGGTCGGGATTTTCCTCGACTTCCATACGCACTACTCTCCCCGTTCTACGAGTCTTTAATTTGATCCGTAAATCTTCCAGGAAATTGGATTCGATATCCTCACTCTCTTCCAACGTAAAATCCCCATTGCGATTAATACGAAAAAGTGTGGTACTAATAATATCCACGTTCCGAAAAAGTGAGTAGACATTGTTGCGAATAATTTCTTCGATGGGCACAAATTGAAAAGACTCACCATCCCAAAGTTCATAAAATCTTGGAAGGTTCTGCGGTACTTGTATAAAGGAAACTTTCTGCTGGTTTTGATTCTCATTCGGATTTCTTGACACGACTCCCACCACCAGTCTGTTATTCATTAAAATCGGAAAGGTATGATAGCTGTCAAAAACCATAGGGGTTAACATGGGGTAGACAGTCTTATTGAAGTAATCGTTTACCTTTTGGGTATTTTCAACAGAAAGTTCGCTATAGCAAGAAATTACAAATCCATTCTTAGAAAATAACGGACGCAACTGAGATATAAAATAATCGCTTTGGTCACGGCAGAATTTTTTTGTCTCCTCCAATAAATAAACTCGAAACGGCTCTTCCCGCAACCCGCTGTAGTCAAAACGCTCTTTGCCATAGTCGAGGTAGTTATATAAACTACCCAATCTTATCGTGCAAAATTCATCGAGGTTTGACGATGTGATCGATAAAAATTTCAGACGGTCAAAAATACTTCGATCAGTATGTTTTACCTGATCGAGTACCCGGTAATTGAATTTGATCCAACTTAAATCCCGGCTTATATAATTACTCTCGTCAATCTGATGGGCAATTTTTTCAACGGCGACTACATCCTCCATAAGAACTCTAATGCTATCTAAATATCAATCCGTGCGTACTTTGCATTCTTTTCAATAAAATCTCTTCTCGGGGCAACTTCATCCCCCATCAGCATCGAGAACAAGTGATCGGCTTCCGCCGCTGATTCAATGCTAACTTGTTTTAAGGACCGCTTAGCGGGATCCATGGTGGTAGTCCATAATTGTTCCGGGTTCATTTCACCAAGACCTTTATAACGTTGTATCCCGACCGAATCTTCTTTTCCACCGCTCAGCTCCTTCACAAATGCTTCACGCTCCTCTTCCGTCCAGCAATATCTTTCTTCACGTCCTTTCTTAACTAAATAAAGTGGCGGAAGCGCAATGTATACATAACCACTTTCGATGAGATCTCTCATATAACGAAAGAAAAATGTCAGGATCAAGGTACGAATATGACTTCCGTCAACATCAGCATCGGTCATAATGATAACCTTGTGATAACGAAGTTTGTTCATATTAAGCGCTTTATCATCCTCAGGCGTTCCAAAAGATACCCCTAAAGCGGTTATCATATTCTTTATTTCTTCGTTGTCGTAGATCCTGTGCTCTTGTGCTTTCTCAACATTAAGAATTTTTCCTCTTAAGGGAAGTATCGCCTGAAAATTTCTATCTCTTCCTTGTTTAGCAGATCCACCTGCCGAATCACCTTCCACAAGGTATAACTCGCAAATGCTTGGGTCAGCGCTGGAACAATCTGCCAGTTTTCCGGGAAGGCCAGTGCCCGATAAAACGTTTTTACGTTGCACCATTTCACGCGCTTTGCGGGCCGCATGTCGAGCTTGTGCAGCAAGAATAACCTTATTTACGATGAGTTTGGCTTCGCGAGGGTGCTCTTCCAAATAGTGCTGCAACGCTTCCCCTACGGCCTGATCAACCGCGCCCATAACGTCCGAGTTACCAAGCTTGGTTTTGGTTTGTCCTTCAAATTGCGGTTCAGCAACTTTTATCGAAATGACTGAAGTAAGTCCTTCGCGAAAGTCATCGCCACTGATATCAATCTTTACCTTGTCGAGCAATCCGGATTTATCGGCATAATTTTTCAACGTTCGGGTAAGCGCTCGCCGAAAACCAGCGACGTGCGTTCCTCCTTCATGTGTGTTGATATTATTGACATACGAAACAAGGTTTTCACTAAAGGAAGTGTTGTAGCTCATCGCTACCTGGATGGGGATCTCGCCTTTGTCACTTTCAATGTAAATGGGCGTTTGAATGAGTTTTTCACGCGTAGAATCAATGTACTCTACAAATTCACGCAGACCGCCTTCGGAATAAAATACATCGGCCCTAGGTTCGCCTTTTTCATCTTTTTCACGATAATCCCTTAACGAAATTCTTATCAGTGGATTAAGAAAAGATAACTCGCGAAGCCGGGTCGCTACGGTTTCATAATTATACTCGGTAATGGTAAAGATTTGCTTGTCCGGAAGAAAGTGTACAGTTGTACCTCTCTTGTCGGAATCCTGTACCACCCTGACCGAATATTTAGGAGCCCCACGCTCATACTCTTGTTCAGACATTTTACCATCACGAAAGACCGTGACATGCAACATTTCCGATAATGCATTCACGCAGGAAACGCCGACACCGTGCAGTCCCCCGGAAACCTTATACGTATTTTTGTCAAACTTACCACCAGCATGCAGGACTGTCATTACAACTTCCAATGCCGACCGTTTTTCCTTCTCGTGTAAATCGGTTGGAATACCGCGGCCGTTATCTTCTACACGAACAGAGTTGTCTTCCAGAATCGTGACTTTAATGTCGTCACAATAGCCACCTAAAGCCTCATCGATTGAATTATCAACTACTTCCCAAACAAGATGATGCAACCCTTTTACACTAACATCTCCAATATACATGGCTGGTCTTTTACGAACAGCCTCCAAACCCTCTAAAACCTGAATATTATTGGCTGAATAGTCAGCCGGAAGTTTACCTTTCGTTTCGCTCATGATGTATCGTTAGAACCGCCAAAAGTAATGTTTTTGAGCTTATAAAAAGAGGTTTGCAAAACAATTATTTAAATCAGAGAATCGATTAAGAATTGTTTCAAATATAATTTCAGTTATCTTCACTAAAGATTTAGTTGTATGAACATAATAACAAAAAAAACTCTCTTAGCAATAGTACTTTTACTATTTGTTAAACACGCTTTTAGCCAGGAATCTGTGCCGGTTTTCAAAAGCAAATCCGACTCATCAATTTATTACTCCACACTTGAAGTTATGCGTAACCATAATCCTCTTTCAACTAAGAGGGTAAGAATGGATAGCCTATGGGAAATCCAACAGTCGATTATGAAAAATGGTATTCTTGGTTGGCAATATGTCTACAAAGCGGACGAAACCTTTGTTCCTGTCAAGGCGCTAATCAATAAAGAAATAGAACCGACTTCCGTGAAAAAACTCAGTATCGAAAATTTTGCAGGCAAAAAAATTCCGGCAGAAGTTTTTGCCTGCAAAAATCTAGAGGAGCTGGAACTGATAAACACCAACATTCGTAAAATTCCAAAAAAATTAAACGGCTTATCGAAGCTTTATGCCCTTGAAATTTATAATAATCAATCCCCAAAAAGACTCCGCTTAACTAAGAATAGTCATATCACGTTTGTAAAAATCAGGAATAACAAGCCTGGTAGAGTACCTTCCGATTTCAGAAAATTTCCAGCGCTTGATTCCCTGGACTTATGCAGAAATTTTCTCACAAAATTTCCCAACATTGACAAAAACAAAGCACTCAGGAAGCTAGTGTTGAGCGAAAACAACCTCACGTTAGAAAATTTTAAAATAAAGAAAAATGAATCGCTACAAACCTTATACATTCGAAAAAATAAGATTCAAGTTGTTCCTGATGAGATAGGCAATTTTAAAGCGCTTAAAAAACTCTCATTCAATTACAATGAAATCATTGAAATAAAAAATGGCATTGCAAATCTTCAGAATCTAGAAGAGCTTTCTCTTTATCAGAATAAGCTTTCTAAAATTCCAAAAAGTTTATATCAACTGAAAAGCTTAAAGGAAATCGACCTTTACTATAATCAGATTGAAAGAATAGAAGATGAAATAGCAAACTTGAAAAAGCTCGAAATCCTTTACTTATCGAATAACAGAATTCATACGTTATCCGACAACATTGGAGAACTTACCAATCTCAGAGAACTTTATTTGCATCACAATCGCGTCAGCCATTTTCCAGCTACTCTTAGCAAACTTTCGAAACTTAAAGTTCTACGCTTCAATGACAATTCTTTTGCCGCTTTTCCGGATCCGATTCTTTCCCTGAAAAATATAGAGAACCTGGATATGTCTCGAAATCAACTTCAAACCATTCCCTCAGAATTTGGAACTTATAAAAAGCTTCAACTGCTGATTATGTCCGAAAATCCCTGGGAAGACAAAGACACGATGACCGCTTTTGCCACAAAAATGCGATCCAATGGTACGATTGTGCAACTTAACGTACCGACTACTGAAATGGAAGAGGTTAGTCCGAATCAGGATTGATTTCTCACTTCTCTTCCATTAATTGCCTTCTGGCCTGCAATAATTCATTCTTTTGAATATCGTTAATTTCAGGATAATCTATCTTTAGTGCCTCAAACTGCCGATGAATTACTGCCGCAATCGCAAGGCGAGTATACCATTTGTCATCCGCAGGAATGATATGCCATGGAGCACATATTGTCGAGGTCGCATTGATGGCTTCTTCATATGCGCTCTGATATTTATCCCAGAGCGCGCGTTCCTTGATGTCACCAAAACTAAACTTCCAGTTTTTTTCAGGATCGTCAATCCGCTCCAGAAAGCGTTTCTTCTGTTCCTCTTTGGAAACATTCAGAAAAAATTTCAGGATGATGGTACCGTTCTGTGCAAGGTTTTTTTCGAAACGATTAATTTGCTTGAACCTCCTGAGCCAAAATTTTTCATCGATCTTTTCCAATGAATCGACTCCCGGAAGATGTTCTTTAAAAATGTATTCCGGATGAACGCGTGTCACCAATACATTTTCATAATGCGATCGGTTATGAATGGCGATTTCACCGCGCGCAGGCAGAGCTATGGTATGCCGCCAAAGATAATTGTGATCCAGTTCCTGAATGGAGGGTGACTTGAAGCTATGAACTTTAACCCCCAAAGGATTAAACCCTGACATGATATGTTTTACGGTACTATCTTTTCCGGCCGCATCCATAGCTTGGAAAATAATAAGGACACTGTAAAGATTTTGTGCGTAAAGCTTATCCTGAACTTCTGCCAAATGCTTTCGCCCGAGTTCAAGGAGGTCGCCTGCTTGCTTCTTGTTCAAGGTCTTGCCTTCGTATTTGGTTGAATAATTTTTTAATTCAATTGGCTTTCCCGGCTTCACCATTAATTTTTTTATCTCAACATAATCCTCTTCAGAAACCATAGTATATTTTCAATTTGTTTTGTGTGTACAAATATTCCTACATGAATCAACAAATCTCTATTTCCAAATCTTACAATCTGAGCCTTATCAGTTTATAGATCTTTGATCATTAAACTTATAAAACTTCTCCCCTTTTGGCCAACTTTATTTTTGGCCGACAAAGGCAAAGGGAGTGTGAATGTGGATAGGCTCCAGAAAACATTTTCCAAATAAATCTCTGACTACAAGATGATTGATCTAAGTTGTTTGTAAACCCTGAAATAATCGACCGAAATCGATTGTATAGCAAGTTTTTTCGTTAAATTGAGAGACCAACAAAAAAACAAAGCTATGAAAACAATCATTCAAATTTTCAGCATTTGCTTACTGGTGTGCCTCGGTGCTGCGACGTACGGTCAAAAAAATAATGAGGTAGAAGCGATAAAATCTGTGATCGAAAAAGAGACGAGCGCATTTTTTGATATTGACTACAAAACGTGGGCCGATAGTTGGTCGCATGCTCCTTATGCTTTCTGGTCGTTCGCCGATACTACAGACGTTAACTCATTTTCGGGCTGGGAAAATATTCAAAAGGGGTTTCGGGAATATTTTCAGACAGCAAAACCCTCAAAAGCTAAAATTGAAAGAACCTGGATGGACGTAAAAGTTTATGGCAACGCTGCCTATGCGCGATTTACGCAACGGGTGGATGATAATACGTTACGCCCTCCTCAAGCAGAGGTGAGAATGCTTGAAAAAATTAAGGGGCAATGGAAAATAGTATGCGTCAATGTGATTGCCATCGAAAAAGATAACCAGCCCAAGCTCTGATTAATATTGTCTCGAACGCAAAAGTACCAAGGTACAAGCTTGGAGAACCTCTACTCCTTGCTGCTCGGCCAGGCTTTCAAATTCTTCATTTTCCGTCCCCGGGTTGAAAATTATCCGTTTTGGTTTTAAACTTAAAAGATAGCGATACCATTCTGGCTGGCGGTGAGGGCCAATATAGAGCGTTATAGTATCCACTCCTTCAATCGCGGGTTTGCCGCGAATGTCTAAAATTTTATTTCCATTAACTTCGGCCTTTTTGATGCCTAACAATACAGTTTCATGCTGATATTCCGCAAGCATGTTAGTTGCCAAGTAAGCATAACGAGACGGGTTTGGGGTAGCCCCTATTAACACTG